>CAZIVN010000041.1:0-12979 GCA_964542685.1 uncultured Halobacteriales archaeon | reverse complement strand
GGTTCGAATCCTCCCGGGACTATTCTGCTGCGAACGGAATCGTGAGCAGCGACTATTCTGTCCCGAGTTCGGTCACGAACGACGCCCACCTGGAGGAGTCGAAGCCGACGACGCACCGAACAGCGGTGGGTCGAAGGCGCTCTCGGGCGTGACGCCGTCGGCGGTGACGGTCACCCTGACGCCGTCGAAGGTGGTGAAGGTAAACGACCCGGGCGAACCGTACGCCGCCTGTGGGCGCTGGCGCAACCGGTCCCGCAGGACGGCGGTGGCGACCCGCTCGCCGATCCGCAGTCCGGCGGTCGTGTCGCTGCGGTAGTGGATGCCGGCCCACGACCGCGCGTAGGCAACGTTGGTCGCCAGCTTGTTGATTTCGCCGCCGACGGTGAGCCGGTCCGGCGTCCCGTCCGTGGTGAGTCGCGTCGGGTCGTCCGGGTCCGGCCGCACCGGATTGACGATCTCGGCGTGCTCGTCGAAGTAGGCCTTCAGGACCGTGGCACAGGAGCCGGCCGTGACCGCGTGTCCGCCTGGGTACGAGGGGTGGGTCGGCGACCCGTCCGGGTAGGCCTGGGGGAGCAACGCGGTGCCAAGGCCACCCTCGTCGGTCGGCCGCTGCGTTCGCTCCAGTGCTCTCGACCCGAGCAGGTCGTCGTGGAAGGGATAGCGATCGGCGGCGGGCTGGCCGTGCACGGTCGTGTCGTTGACGACGTGGTAGACGCGGCCGCCCAGTTCTTCGGGCCGGGGACGGCGGTGGACGCGCCACTTGTGGTACCACGCCGCGTGGGCGTGGGCCTGGAGGATCCCGCCCAGTAGCGACTGGTAGCCGCCGCGTACGTAGTCGACGAACCCGTCGGGAACGTTCGGCGCGACTGGCAGCCCCGGGTCCATCGGCACCGACCCTTCCTTGGCCGACAGCGTGTCCCTGTCCAGCGCGAGGTTTCCGGGTGACTCGTCGCCTGGCTCGCTGTTCTGGAGGATCAGCGCGGCGTTCAGGTACGGCTGCTGGGAGACGTTCTCGCCGACGTACGTGGCCAGGTCCCGCCCGGTGACGATGTACCGACGCTCGTCGCGTCTGATCCCGGCGTCGGACAGCGACGGCTCGTCGGGCGTCGAGCGGTTGATTCCACCGTCCGGCACCGCGCCGTTCTGGACCGCGAGCCAGTCCGCGAAGTCGAGCACGTAGTCGGTCGACTCGAGCGGACGGAGGCGCTGGTCACGCTCGATCACGCCCCGCTCGAAGTCCTTGTAGAGGAACTGGCTGACGTACGGACCGTGCCGAACCCCCGGGACCGTGCCACGGAACAACCCGGTGTGGTTCGTCGGGCCCTCGTAGCCAGTCAGTCCCGACAGTTCCGTCGCAGCGTCCGCGACGAGTTGGGGCTCGTCGTACTCGCGGAAGGGCACGTCCCGCAACAGTGCCTGCCAGTACAGTTCGACCATCTCCGCGGCGGTCTGAGCGCCGTCGAAGGCTGGCGCCGCCGGGCCGTACACGTCGTTGGGATCCAGCCCGACGGTGTTGTAGCTGATCGCGGCCTCGGGGTTCGTCAGTGGTCGCACGCCCGGCTCCGGAATCGCCTCGAAGTCCCCACCCCCCTCGGTTTCCAGTGCCGACAGCAGCGTCTCGTAGGCGTCCGGGTCGACCTCGCCGTACTCGTCGTGTGGTAGCCCCTTCGAGAACGACGCGAAGTAGTTGACCTCGCGGCCGAACCGTTCCTCGTCGCCGCTCCTGGGCTGGTCGAACCGTGGCCGCGTCAGCAGGTTCGCCCTGATGCACGCCTGGCGGCGGCGCGCGGCTCGCCGGCGACGCTGCATCTGCGGCTCGGGAGAGTCCGACGTCGCTCGGCTGCCCGTTTCCCTACCGTCGCTCGACCGTGTCGATTCCGCACCTGCTGCCGTCGCGGTCCTCGTGTCGGTGAGGACGCCGGAGACGAACGCTGCGACCGTCCCGAGCACCCCACGCCGGCCGATGTTCCCCCTCATTCGGTTCCCCTCGTCTGGCATGGCAGTACAGTGCTCCCATCGATGGTTTACGCTAGCCTCTGGGCAGTTTGCTCAGGGGATGGGATGGGTGCCCAGGGTCCGGGGAGTGGTCTGCGGTCCAGGGCGGCCGTCTACCGCTCCGGGTGGAGCTCCTCGAAGGTTGCCCGCTCGTCGTCGAGACCGTCGAGGTCGGCCGCCTCGACCCGCTCCAGACCGCGGTCACACCACTGGACGGCGGCCGCGTGATCGTCGACGTCGAGGGCGACGCGGACGCGCTCTTCGATCGCTTCCAGTTCGTCGGGGACCTCCCCGAGGTCGGCGAGGATGTCGATAGCGGTCTCGAGGCACTCGCGAGCGACGACGTACTCGCCCTCGTCGCGGGCTACTCCGCCGAGACCGTGGAGGCTCTCCGCCTCCCCCGATTGATGGCCTGTCTCGCGGCAGATAGCGAGGCTCTCCTCGAAGTATTCTCGGGCGGCGTCGTACTCGCCCTGATTGCAGGCCACCCATCCGAGGCTACTCAGGCTGGTTGCCTCGCCCCACCGGTCGCCGATGGTGCGACAGATCTTGAGACTCTCTTCGAGATACTCCCGAGCGGTGTCGTACTCGCCCTCGTCTTTGGCCACTTCGCCGAGATTGTGGTGGCTGTTTGCCTCCCCCTGCCGGTCGCCGATCTCGCGCTTGGTCGCGAGACTCTCCTCGAAATACGCCCGGGCGGCGTCGGACTCGCCCCGGTAGCGGGCCACCAGCCCGAGATTGGTCAGAATCTTTGCCTCGGTACGTCGGTCGCCAGACTCGCGGTAGAACGTCAGGCTCTCCTCGAGGTAGTTCCGGGCAGCATCGTATTCGCCTTGCCTCCAGGCCACCGTCCCGAGATTGTTCAGCCTGACTGCCTCGCCCCGCCGGTAGCCAATTTCGCGGTGGATCGCGAGGCTCTCCTCGTGATACGCCCGTGCGGTGTCGTACTCGCCCCGGTAGTGGGCAACACTTCCGAGATTGCCCAGACACTTTGCCTCGCCCCGCCGGGAGCCGATCTCGCGGTAGATCGCGAGACTCTCCTCGAAATACTCCCGTGCGTCGTCGTAGTTGCCCTGTCGGAGCGCTACGCTGCCGAGGCTATTCAGGCTCGTTGCCTCATAATCCCGGTCATCGGCCGTTTGCGCTCGCTCCAGGAGTCGTTCGTACGCTGCTCGCGCAGCGTCGTAGGCGCCGTGATTCTTCTGGATACGACCGCGTCGCTCGATGAGATCCAGTTGAACCGGCTCCGGACAGGCTGTCGGCAGTTCGTACGCGGCAGTTTCCGCGGTTCCAAACAGCGGGGCCAACCGCGGCTGCTGCTTGCCGAACTCCAGCAGCCGGTCGAGCGACTCCCTGACCCACCCCTCGGGGTCCTCGCCCACACGGCCGAGGTACGGCGCTTCCCCGTCGAGTCGCCCGGCGATCCGCTCGCGAAGGTCGGCGTCGTCGGCGACCGCCAGGATCCGGGTCAGCACCCGCCCGAACCGCTCGCGGGCGGAGGCCTCGCCGGCGGCGTCGAGGAAGACGGCCAGGAACTCCGCCGACCAGGCCTCGTGGACCGCCGGATACGGCTCGGTCCCGGCGTCGCCGGTCCGGTCCGCCTCGCGGGGGAACACCACCCGGCCCTCGAGCAGGTCGATGGCGTCCTCGACGGCGGCCGGATCGTCGGGTGCGACCGCGTACAGCAGTTCGGGGTGGACGCCGAGCCCGGCGGCGTTCAGGAGGTTCGCCGCGACCGCCACGTCGGCGGCCGTCCCACCGTCGTCGGCGACGGTCTCGTAGAGGGCGGCGGCGTCTTCCTCCAGCGACGTGGCGTCCTCGGTCAGCGGGTCGGCCCGGGTCTCAAGCCGGTGGAGCACCGAGACCAACTCGCCCGGGGCGGCCTCGGCGTCGCCCGACGACGAGCGGACCCGCTCCCGGAGGCGGTCGACGGAGACGTCCACCTCGACGCCGGCGGTCGCCTCGAAGTGCTCGACGAGTCGCTCGTAGTCCCGGTCCGACAGCGGCGGCATCGTCTCGATGGTCAGCGCAGAGCGGTCGACAGTCACGTCGTCCAGCGGGTCCCGCCACTCCCGTTCGCGGGCGTCGAGCAGGAACGACACCGCGGGCGTTCCCTTCTCACCTCCCTCGCCGAGGCGTTCCATCACCTCGAAGACGGCACTGGCCTCGGGTCGGACGGCGTCCTCGACGACGACCAGTGCCTGTCCCTCCGTCCCCTCGACCGTCGCGACGAGGCTCTCGACGTCGGAAAAATCCACTCCGCGCCCGCTTTCCCGGTAGAGCACCGGGCCGCGGTCGTCGGCGTGCCACTCGGTGGCCACGCGCTTGCAGGTCGTGGACTTGCCAGCGCCCGGCGGGCCGACGACGACGCAGTCCTCGCCCGCGGTGAGTCGGGCGATCAGCCGTTCGGTCAGCGTCCCGTCGGGTTCGTCCTCGCGGTCACCGGGGGAGTCGTCCACGCTCCCGTCCCCGCTCGTCAGGGACCGCTCGACGGCGTATCCGGTGTGGACCGCCGCGAGATCCAGCCCTGCCCGCCAGGCGGTCGTGGGGTCGGGCACCCGCCGACCCGCGAAGAAGTCCCGGGAGAGCCGGACGAACCCCTGGCGCTCCAGGTCGGCCAACAGCGCCGGGCCGTCAGCTACCGCGGTGTCGAGCACGACCCCGCCGTCGGGCGCCTGTCTGAACTCCTCGGTGACCGCCGTCGACCCCTCGCGGTAGTCCTCGAGGGTTCGCTCCGCCCAGTCGGCAGCCCGGTCCGTCTCGGCGACCACCACCGCGTGGACGCCCTGGTCGCCGAACACTGCCAGCGCCACCGTCGGCCCGTCGTCGTCCGTCGCGAGGACCAGTCCGAACGGTGGACGGTCGCCGGTCCGAAGGTCGAACCCGTCGGTTTCGGCCATCGCCGCCAGCCGCCGGGGGAAGCGGTCGGCGAGCGAGTCCGCCAGTTCCCCCGGGACGAGCAGTTCGGCGGGCCGGTCGTCGGTGACGACGTGCTCGTACAGCAACCGGAGGTGGCGAGGGTCCTCCAGGGCGGGGAGCACCGCCCGGTAGCGGTCGGCTCCCCGGACGACCTCGTGGAGTCGTTGCTCGGGCTGGTAGGGAGTCGAATCCTCGGCGAGGTGGACCGTCGCGTCGACCAGGACTGCCGTGTCGACGGGGGCGTCGGGGTCGAGGGGTCCGAGGGCGTGTTCGGTCGCGACGACGCCCTCCAGGTCCCGCTGGCAGGCCCGGTAGCGGTCGAGGACGAGTCGTCCGGACAGGGTGAGCGCACAGTTCCCCCCGGAGCGGTCGACGAGTCCGGCCTCGTCGAGTTCCCGGATCGCGCGGTTGAACGTCGAGCGCGAGAGGTCGACGCGGTCGACGACGTCCCTGGGCGAGAGCGGCCCGCCGGTCAGTGTGTCGAGGATGTCCTCCCGCCTGGCCGTCAACCGAAGTAAATCGTCAGCACTCATCTCCGACCATCCTAAATAATAGTGCAAGACTGGTGGAACAAATACCCAACGGCTCCACTGGGCAAACCGCAAGCGGGCCGAGGGCTGTTGAGTTCACTCCGTGGGCGATCCGCCCGGCTTCGCAGTCCAGGCGGCGCGAGTCGAGCGCCGACGTGCGGTAGCGGGTCGACGTCGAACTCGCTCACCACCGGTCCGGTCGCCGCGACCGACGAATCACGAGTCAGGGTCACACCGACGGCCAGTCGGCGAACCGGTCGTGGCGCTCGGCCAGGCGGGCGTACTCCCGCTGGGTCTCGACGACTGCGTCGGCGAACGCCTCGCCGTCGCCGAGTCGCTCCCGGACCCGCCCCCGCTTCCACGTCGCGGGCGTGGTGCGGGCGTCCCAGCGGGTCCTGGCCGGTGCGAGCAGTTCCTCGGCCCGGGCCGCGGTCACGCCGCGGTCCTCCAGGCCGCTGGCGGCGAGCGCGAACAGTTCGTCGTAGACGACGGTCCGGTCGGGGGTCCGGGTGCCGTCGCGAGCGATCCAGGCGAGGTCGGCCGCCAGGCCGTCCTCGACGGCGGCCTCGAACGACGCCTTCGCAGCGGTCCACGGGAGGTCGGTCAGCGGGTGGCTCTCGACGACGGCGCCGTGGAGCAGTCCGACGACCAGTGCCTGGAACGCGACGACGTCGGTGACGGTCGGCTGGGCGGGCAGCGGCCGGTACTCGATTCGCGGGCCGTCGGGCCCGAAGATCGGTCGGATCCACCGCCAGCAGGTGCCCTGCTTGTGGCACAGTTCCCAGTACTCGCCGGCGAACCCCTCTCGCGGGCCGTCCTCGACCCACTCGCGGAGGTACGGCGTACACAGGCGGTCCTCGACGAGTCGTTCGATCACGTCCTCGATCCCGGCGACGTCGCGCGGGAAGCGGACCTTCCCGGGCTCCTGGACGTTCATCGACTGGAACACGGGGACTCGCAGTTCGACCGGGCCCGAGAGGACCGTCTCGGCGTCGACGCCGTCCTCGTAGAGGTCCGGCGGCAGGAACGGCGAGTTCGCCGCCAGGGCGAGTACCGGCCCGGCGGTCCGCAGGGCGACGTCGAAGTAGGTCCCGAAGTCGTCGGTGGGTGGCTGGAGGTGGACCTGCATCGAGGTCGCGAGCGACTCGACGAGGATGGTCGGGAACGTCCGCGAACAGCCGGGCACGTCGAGTTCGACCGGGCCGGGACTCGTGATGTCGGCGTCGAGGGCGTAGTACCGCGGCTCGGACGACATGTTCGTGGGCCGCCCGATGGGGCCGTCCTCGTCGACGGCGCACAGGTAGTCGACGGTCCCCTCGGCCGGGGGAACTGCCCAGATGCCGTCGGTGACGAACCGGCAGTCCGCCGCCGCGAACGCGCGTCGTACGGCTGCGACCCGGTTCCCGAGCGCCTCGGCCTGTTCGTCGACGCCGTCGGCGTCGAACCCGGTCGCGGGCGTGTGCAGTTCCGCGTTGTGGCACCCGAGTTCGTGCTCACAGACCGCGCCAACTGCGGACTCGGGGACCGGCGTGGGACGGCCGTCGTCGTCGACCCCGGTGCCCTCGAGTTCGAGGCCGACCCGAAGTGGCGCGTCGAACGCGTCGGCCGCGAACGCCTCGCGGAGCGCCCTCGCCTGCTCCCGTACCCGCCGTGCGAACTCGTCGTGGTTCTCGGGGCGACGCGTCGCCTGGACGAGGTCGGAGCCGTCCATGGTACTCGTTCACACTCCGGGGAGTTGAAGACTGGCCCGGATCCGGCGAGTTTTCGAGCGGCCGTCGCCGACGGTCAGGGCTCGGGTGCGACCCAGGCGAGCCCGGCCCCGAGTGCGCCGACGACGCCGGCGAGGGCGAAGGCGACGGGGTAGCCGGCGGCCTCGACGACGGCGCCGCCGACGATGGGCGAGACGAACGCTCCGGCCAGACCGACGCTCGTCAGGAAGGCGACGGCGGTGGCGGCCGTCGCGGGCGTGACCAGTTCCCGGACGTACGCGAACAGGAGGCCGAGACAGAGCTGGATGGCGGCGCCGGCGACCACGAGGAGGGCGACGACGACGGCCACCGTCTCGGGGACGGTGAAGGCGGCGACGGCGGGCGTCGCGAGCACGAACGCCCAGACGACGACCGGGCGCCGCCGGCCGCCGAACAGACGGTCGGACAGCAGGCCGCCGGAGATTCGCGAGACGGCGCCGACGGCGGGGAACACGGCCGCCAGCGCGCCGCTGACGCCCAGCGACAGGGCGAGCTCTTCGGTGAGGTACGACGGCGCCCAGCTGTTGACGAACAGGTACAGCGCGTAGCCCAGGAAGCCGACGGCACCGACGAGCAGGACCTGTCGGTTCGTGACGACGCCACGGAGGTCGGCCAGCGTCGGCGCCGCCGCGTCGGCCACGCGCCCGGCGCCGCGACTGGCCGGCCAGAACAGCGCCAGGCCGACGACGGCGAGGCCGGTGTAGACGGGGAACACTGCGGGCCAGCCGAGGGCGTCGGCGACCAGCGGTCCGGTCCCCTGTCCGACCGCGAACCCGATCGGGCCGCTCGCGGTGTAAGTCGCGACGGCCGTCGCCTGGCGGTCGCTCGGGAACGCACGACCGACGACGTCGATGCTGGCGTTCCAGACGACGACGTACGCCAGGCCGCCCAGCACCCGGGAGGCAAGCAGGGAGACGAAACTCCCGGCCGAGGCGGCGGCCCAGCCCCACGCGCCGGCGACCAGCAGTCCGAGGACGGCGACGGCGACGGCGCCTCGCGAGTTCGTCCGATCCAGCACGACGCCGGTCGGGACGCTCGCGACCACCGCGGTGCCGAACATGACGCTCACGAGCAACCCCGCCTCGGGCGCACTGACCGACAGCGACTCGCGGACCAGCGGCGTCACGCTCGCGGGGACGAGTTCGTACGCGCCCAGCGAGACGGACATGACGCTGGCCCCGAGGACGACGGCCCAGCGGGCGCGGTCGCTGGCGATCGGCGGGTCGGCGGCGTCTTCCGGGTCGGCGACGTCTCCTGCCACGGGGGGTCAGTTTCCCGCACTCCCGAATCAACCTGTCGAGAGCGGCAGTCGGGACGGTAGCCCCCCGACGATCCGGCCGCCCGCAGAATCCGTCGCGGTCAGCTCTTCGCGTGTTCGACGAGACACGAGACCGAGCAGTAGTAGTGTCGGATGTCCTGGGTGTTGCCCTTGAACTCCATCGGTTTGACGACCTCGATGTGGGTCTCGGTTTCCTCGTCTATCTCTTCCATGCAGACGTTACACTGTGGCATCCTGGCCCTCCGAACGCGGTCGCACGCCCGACGCCCGCAGCGCGACCGTGGCGTCGGGAAGCGTCTCGCTCATGCTACCCGGGCTTGGTAACGAACGGTTATTGAATTGTCGGCCGTTTCCGCGTCGCGTCCCCCGGTCGTGCGCCCGGTACTCACGACCGACCGGTCACTCGACGGCGTCTTCTACGTGGTCCACGGCCGCCGCGGCGTCGGCGACGTGCCTGACGCCCTCGACGACGTGCGTGTCGAGGCCGGCCACCGGCAGTCCGGCGTTCAGGGCGAAGGCGATCTCGGAGAGGGTGCCGTAGGCGCCGTCGACCGCGACGACGCCGTCGCCGTTGCCGACGACCATCGCGTTTCGGGCGTCGCCCAGACCGGTCGCGACCGGGACGTCGACGAACGCGTTCGCCGCGTTCGGATCGGCGCCGGGCAGGATGCCGACCGTCCGCCCGCCAGCCTCGCTTGCCCCCCGACAGGCGGCCCGCATCGCGCCGCCGAGTCCACCGCAGATCAGCGTGTGCCCGCGGCGACCGATCTCGCGGCCGACACGCTCGGCGACCCCGGCCTGTTCCTCCGTGACGGTACTCCCGCCGACGACGGTGACGCGCATGGCGGGAGGTGGGTCCGGGGGGGTAAAGTAGTCGGTGGGGCCGTCTGCCTACTCCTCCCGTTCGTACGCCCCGGCCCGTTCGAGGCGCCCGTGGCGCTCCAGGACGTCCGGCGTCCGGCAGACGCCGGGGCGTCCGGTGACCTGCGGGACGGTGCAGTTGTTACAGCTCTCACAGAGCGTCCGCGTCTCGGGCGTCGATTCGAGCAGTCGCGCCGGGAGGCGGGGTTCGGCGTAGAACGGCCGGGCCATCCCCACCGCGTCGGCGGCCTGTGGACCGCCGTGACCCAGCAGTCCGTCCATCTGCCCGCGTTCACGAACCCCACCCTCACAGAGGACGGCAGTGTCGTCGTCGACCCGGTCGCGCACCCGCCGGCACAGGTCGGCGTTCCAGGCCGGGTCGAAGTCGTACTGGACCGACTGGAGGCGGTTGAGGAAACGGACGAGTCGCGTCTTCAGCGGACTCCCGAACGCGGCGGCGTACTCGTCGTCGAGGCCCAGGTCGTCCCAGGCCCGGTCGGGGAACTCCCCCCTGACGATGCTCATGTCCCAGACGACGGAGGTCCGCACCGGCACCAGGGCGTCGTAGCCCACCTCGGCCAGGCGCTCTGCGATGCGGACGGCGTCGTCTGTCGACAGGCGCCGGCGGACGACCGGCGGGGCGGGCGACTCGTCGGGCACCTTCGTCATGAGCGGCACGTCGCCGGCCCGGTCGCGAATCTCGTCGTGGACGACCTCGAGGAAGCGCACGCCGTCGCCGAACTCGTCGTCCCGGCGGTTGTAGAACGGCGAGAGGAACTGCTGGACGATCCCCATGTTCGCGCCGGCGAGGTGAACGGCGTCGTAGCCGGCGTCGACGGCGTGGCCCGCCGCCCGCCCGAAGTCCGCGGCCAGGTCGTACACCTCGTCGGTCGACAGCACCCGCGGGGTGTAGTCGACGAACCCGAGTCGATCCAGGGCCCGCAGCGGCCACGGCGGCCGCGAGACGGCGGGCTGCTCCAGGTCCGGGTTCGCCGCCCGGAACTCGGCGTGCCAGGTCTCCATGCTCCGCAGGCCGCCGTGTTCCAGCTGGATCGCGATGCGTGCGCCGTGGTCGTGTACGGCGTCGGTCAGGCGCTCCAACCGGGCGACGAACTCGGGGTCGTGGACCCGCGTCATTCCCGGCGCGGCACAGCCGCCCTCGCCCCGGACGATGGTCGCGCCCTGACAGAGCAGGCCCGCGCCGGCCGCTGCCGCCGGCTCCAGGTCCGCGATCAGGCGGTCGACCGCGTCGGGGCCATTGCCCGCACACTCCAGCAACGGCGCGCGGTACAGTCGGTTCGGGACCGTCAGCCCGCCGAGGTCGAACGGGTCCTCCAGGCGCGGCATGGTGGGGCGTTCGGGAGGCGCGACTAAAGGCTCTCGGCGGAGCGGTACTCGCTCCTACTTCTCGACGTCGAGTAACGCCACGCGCTCGTGGACGAGTTCCGGGAGCGTCGCGTCGGTGACCTCGCGTTCGGCCGCGGTCACGTCGAAGAACTCGGCGACGAGGTCCGGGTCGTACTCCCCCAGCGTCGCGGCCGGGTCGAGCAGTTCGCGGACGGCCTCTGCGGCCGCGGCCTCGCTGTCGGCCGGATCGCCCCCCTCGCCGCCGCTCCCGGGACGCGCGGCGACCAGGACGACGACCGGGCCCTCGCCTTCCTCGACACCCATCGCCAGGGCGCGGTCGATCTGTCTGCGTCCGGCGGCGTACAGCAACACTTCTACCGCGCGGTTCCGGGCGACGTTCTCGCCGCGGTCGAGGGCCCGGTCGGCCAGTTCGAGGGCGCGCCGGAGGTGCGTCTCGCTCACGACGTAGCGGGCGTCGAACGCCTGGACCGTGCAGTCGTGGTCGTCGCCGATCCCACCGAGTCGCTCGACGAACGACTCCACGTCCGCCACGGTTGCACGGCCTTCGACGAGTCTCACCGCTCGCCCCCCGTCGGTTCGGTCGTCCCGAGCATCAGAAGTCACCCAGGCTGGCCTGTTCCTCGTCGTCCGCGGCGGTCCGCTCGTCTCCCTGGCCGCCGGTACCGCGCCCGCCACCCCCGCCGTCGACACTCGCTGCGTCGACGTCGGCGGCCCGGACGCCGTCGACCGAGGGGTCCTCCCGCCCGGCGGCCGCCATGACGTTCTCGGCGGTCTTCTCCCGGCCGCGCAGGGCGCCCAGGACGACGCTCTTGTCGGCCTCGCGGAGGTCCGCCGGCGTCTCGATTCCGGCCTCGTACAGCCGACGGGCGCGCTTGCGGCCGACGCCGCGCACGCCCACGAGGTCCAGCAGGGCCTCCTCGACGCCGTGTTCGACGCGCTTTTTCGCCTCGCGGACGGCCGGCGCCACGCCGAGGTCCAGTTCGCCGGCGAGTCGCTCGGCGGCCCCGAGCAACCACTCGGCGGTGTCGACCTTCCCGCGGATGTCGCCCGGGCCGACGCCGTAGCGTTCGCAGATGCGGTCCTCGTCGAGTTCGCTGGCCCAGTCCTCCAGCAGTTTCGCGGTCTTCAGCGCCGACAGCCAGTCCTCCCAACGCGACTCCTCGAACTCGCTGGGTATCGGCCCCAGGAGCTCGTCCTCCCGGTCGTATGCGAGCATCGTGTACTCCTCGCGGTCGCCGCTTCGGAGGTACAGCTCGTACATGTCTGGGGTGCGCGCGACGAGGTGGTACAGGCCGAGCGCGGTCGGGTCATCCGCTGCGGCCCGCAGGCCGTCGACGACGATGGCGGCGCTCATGGGGTCGAGGTACAGTCGTGAGACGGTGTGGCCCAGGCTCGTCGCGGTCACGCCGTCGCCGTCCCGCTCGACGAACTCGTTGCGTTCGAGGTAGGTCAGCGTGTCGTCGAGCACGCGCTCCAGGCGCCCGGCCTCCGTCGACTGGTGGGCGTACAGCGTGCCGTCGAGGAACTCCAGGAGGCCGCTGCGCGAGCGGGCGAACCCGGACGCCACCGTCGCGAGGACGTGGGTCCGGAGGGCGGGTTCGCTCGCGAGTTTCGACCGGATCGGTTCCGGGTCGGCGCCGATGTAGCGGTCCTGGAGTTCCCCGAGTTCGTCGTGGGTCGAGGCCGGGATCAGCGCCTCGCCGTAGTCGTCGTAGGCGGGTCGCCCGGCCCGCCCCATCATCTGGTGGACCTCCAGGACGTCCAGCGGTTCCATCCCGCCGGCGGCCGCGTCGTAGCGTCGCCAGTCCCGCACGACGACCCGCCGCGCGGGCGTGTTCACACCTGCGGCCAGCGTGGGGGTCGCACAGATGACCTTGAGGTCGCGCTCGCGGAACGCGTCCTCGACGAGCGAGCGGTGCTCGCTCGACAGCCCCGCGTGGTGGAACGCGGCGCCCTTCTCGACGGCCGCCGCGAGGTCGTCGCTGGTCTCGGTGTCGCTGACGTCGCGAACCTCGCTGGCTATGTCCGCGAGTCGGTCGAGGCGGTCGCCCGACAGCGACGGTTCGACCACGTCGGCGAGCCGCCTGGCGGCGGCCTCGGCGTTGCGACGGCTGTTGACGAACACCAGGACGGAGCCCCCCTCGTCGAGCGTGTCGCGGACGATGGCCGGCGTGGCCTTCTCGGAGCGACGCGTCGGGAGTTCCCGTTTCGTGCCGTCGTCTAAGTGGACGGCGTCGCCGTAGTGGACGCCGGTCCGGAGTTCGATCGGTCGCCAGTCG
>CAZIVN010000040.1:2763-13041 GCA_964542685.1 uncultured Halobacteriales archaeon | reverse complement strand
TGGATCAGCGGCGTCGAGAACGCCGACACGATGCTGCTGGTCGCCCGCACCTCGCCGCTCGATTCCTCCAACCCGACCCACGGCGTGACGCTGTTCCTGTTCGACGACCCCGCCGAGCGAGAGGGGATCGACCTGACGCCGGTGGAGGTCGACGTCCCCTGGTTCGAGACGCAGTACCAGGTCGACATCGACGGGCTGCGGCTGTCCGAAGACGAGATACTGGGCGAGGTCGACGGCGGGATGTACCTGCTGTGGGACACGCTGAACACCGAGCGCATCGCCGGCGCAGCGAGCGCGCTGGGTGGCGGCCTTCGGGCAATCGACCTGGCCGTCGAGTACGCCAACGACCGGGAGGTGTTCGGCCAGCCCATCGGCGCCCACCAGGCGATCCAGCACCCGCTGTCGCAGGCCTACGGCGAGTTGCTCTGTGCCCGCGAGATGACCTACAAGGCCGCCTGGAAGTGGGACGAGGGGGAGGACGCCGGCATCGAGTCCAACGTCGCCAAACTCCGGGCCAGCCAGGCCGCGACGGAGGCCGCCGACCGGGCCGTCCAGACCCACGGCGGCAACGGGTTCACGCCGGACTACGAGGTGTGGGACATCTACCAGAACTGCCGGCTCACCCAGACGGTGCCGGTCACGAACGAGATGGTCCTGAACTTCGTCGGCGAACACCACCTCGGGCTGCCCCGGAGCTACTGAGCCCCCCTCGACTACAACTCGGGCTGTTCGACGTGCCGTTCCCAGAACGCGTCCCGCGTGTACTTCGCGTAGGCACCGTTGTAGCCGCCCAGGCGTGCCAGCGGGGCGAGTGCGGCCCGGAGCGGTTCGACGACGGCCTCGCTGGGCGCTGTGAACACGGTGTTGCCGTCCAGACGGTCCGCGAGCAGCGCGAGCTGTAGCGGGTCCCGGAGCGCGGTGTCGTCGTCGTGGGCGAGGCCGCCCAGCGTCGGCAGGACGTGGCGCAACCGTCCGGGCGAGCCGATGTCGACCCGGACGTAACTCAGGTCGTCGCTCTCGACGCCGAACGTGTGACGCTCGCCCCGGCCGACGGTGATCGTCTCGCCGGCCGCGACGCGGTGGTCGCGGCCGTCAACCTGGAAGGTGACCTCGCCGGACAGCACCTCGAACCGCTCGACGCTCTGCTCGTGGTAGTGTTCGGGGGGGCCGTCGTAGCCCGGGCCGTAGACGCCGACCGATCGGATCGTCTCCGGGTCGTCCTCGCTGCTCGGGAGCGGCACGTTCCAGACGGGCTGGGTCGGGTGCGACGAGAGTGCACCGTCGCGTTTCGCCAGCAGGCTCCCGAGTTCGCCGTCGGGATCTGCCTCGAACCCGGTGCCTGGAACCGGCCGACCGTCGGCGTCGAGGGTTCGGCCAGTCGTGATCATACCGGCGTTCGGGACTGGTCCCGCGAAAAGGTTGGGCTCCCGGAAGCGAACTCTCCCGTCGTACGGTCTCGTTTCGGCCGGTTTCGTTTCAGTCCTCGACGTGCTTGCCGCCGTCCCAGCCCTCCTCGGCGAGCACCCGTTCGCCCATCTCTCGGGGGACGTCCTCCAGGTCGGTCGCCATCGTGTCGTTCCAGCGGTTCAGGAACCCGTAGAGGCTGATCGCGCCCAGCAGTTCGACGATCTCGTCGTCGGTCCAGTGCTCTCGTACCCGGTCCATCAGTTCGTCGTCGACCTCGTTTGGCACCTGCCCCGCGGCGAGTGCGAAGTCCAGTCCGACGCGCTCTTTCTCGGTGTACAGGTCGCTCTCCTGGTACTCCCACAGCGCGTCGATCTTCTCCTGATCGACGTCGTGGATGTCCGCCGCGATCAGCGAGTGGGCCTCGCAGTACTGACACCCGGCGGCGCTACTGGCCATGTGGGCGGCCAGGCGCTTGAACCCGGAATCGACCTCGTCACACTCCTGCATCACCTTCTGTGTCAGGTAGTCGAACCCCTCGACGATGGCCGGCTTGCGCTGCATCGTCAGCAGACTGTTCGGGACGAACCCCAGTATCTCCTCGAACGTCTCGAACTCCTCGTCCATCCCCGCGGCGTCCTCCGGTAGTGGGTCGACGTGTGCCATCGCCCGGGACTCCACCAGCCAGGGGCATAACTCTGTGGCTCGGGGTGGGGAGACACCGGACGAGAGGTGGCGACGGTGGCGCCTACAGCTCTTCGTCGGTCGGTTCCAGTGGTTCGTCGAGCAGTTCGTCGACGCGCTCGTCCAGGTGGTAGCGCTGGACCTTCTGGGTCGCCGAGCGCGGCAGTTCGTCGACGAAGAAGATCCGTCGCGGGTGGGCGTAGGCGGCGACGTGGTCGAGCGTGAACTCACGGAGTTCGCGCTCCGAGACCTCCGCGCCTTCCTCGAGAACCACGAACGCCACCGGCGCCTCCCCCTTGACCTCGTGTGGGGCGCCGACGACGGCGGCCTCGGCGACGGCGGGCTGCTCGTACAGCGCGTCCTCGACCTCGGCGGGGTAGACGTTCTCGCCGCCGACGATCAGCATGTCGTCGGCGCGGTCGACCATCCAGAAGTAGCCGTCCGCGTCGACGCGGGCGATGTCCTCGGTGTAGAACCAGCCCGCGTCGTCGGTCACTTCGGCGGTCTTCTCGGGGCGGTTGTGGTACCCCTCGAACACCTGCGGCCCCCGGATCGCGATCTCGCCGGTGACGGCTTCGTGGTCGTCCCAGTCGACGTCGTCGCTCGGACGGGGAGTGAGGTCGTCGTGGCTCACCTTCGTCTCCCGGGTTTCGGGGTCGACGATGCGCATCTGGATCTTCGGGAGCGAGGGGCCGATACAGCCCGCGGCCTTGCGAACGCCCCGGAGCGGTTCGATCGTCCCCGCGGGCGACGTCTCGGTCATGCCCCACCCCTCGATCATCGGGACGTCCCACTCCTCCTCGATGGTCCGGCGAATCTCGTCGGCCAGGGGGGCCGCGGCGCAGGTGACGTCGTGCAGCGACGAGAGGTCGTAGGCCTCGGGGTCCTCGCGGTAGGTCCGCCACATCAGTGTGTACATCGCCGGCACGCCGGCGAACTTCGTGAGGTTCTCGTCGTCGATGGCCCGGAGCATGGCCTCGCCCTCGGGTTCGGCCTGGAGCGTCATCGACGCTCCCCGGTACATGTACGTCGACATCAGCGCGTTCAGCGCGTAGATGTGGAACAGCGGCAACACCAGCAGGATGGAGTCGTCGGGGTCGACGGCCAGCCCCGCGTTGGCGTACGACTCGACGGTCGTCAGGAGGTTGCGGTGACTGAGCATCACGCCCTTCGGCCGGCCGGTGGTCCCGCTGGTGTACGGCTGGGCCGCCACGTCGCCGTACTGGCGGTCGACGACGTCGAACTCGGCGTCCGCCTCCATCGTGGCGTGGGACATGTTCACGACGTCGACGGGGTCCTCGCTCTCGACGCCCGGGAGGTACAGGGTGTCGACGTCGGCGGCGGCGGCCAGGTTCTGGACCTCGTCGGCCAGGAACGGCGATCCGACGAGGCGGTCCGCGCCGGCGTCACCGATCACGAACGCCAGCGTCTCCGGGTCCATCCGGAGGTTCAGCGGGACCGCGATGCCGCCGGCCTTGATGATCCCGAAGTACGTCGGCGGGAACTGTGGCGTGTTCGGAACGAACAGGCCCACCCGGTCCCCCGGTTCGAGGCCGTCGTCGACGAGGACGTTCGCGATGCGGTTCGCTTCGGCTTCGAGTTCGTCGTACGTCGTCTCCTGGCCGTGAAATGAGAGGGCGGTCTTGCCCCCGTACCGGTGTGCGGCCATCGACGGCAGTCGTCCCATGTGCCTGAGCGGCGCTCCCTGGAAACGTTCCATGTTAACAGACACCACGCGGCGGCGACATAACTCTAACCCAGGCGGGCCACGCGTCCGTGCCGGTCGTCTCTCACCTGCGGGACGAAAGGCGTAGGACGCTCGGGCACGGCGTTCGACTGTGCAGGAGTCCACGCTCGGGGCCGCCCTCGTGTTCGCCGCCGCCGCGTGTTTCGGGACCATCGGAATCTTCGGCGAACTCGCGGCACGGATCGAGTTCCCGCTCCGAACGATGTTGCCCGCCCGCTTCGTCGTCGCCACGGCGGCAGTCCTCGCCCTCGCGTGGTTCCGGGACTGGGACCTGCCGTCGACCGAGCGGGACTGGCTGGCGACACTCGCCCTCGGCGTCGTGTACACGGGCCTGACGCTGCTGTACTTCGTCTCCTTGCGCACGCTGACCGCGGGGCTCGCGACCATCGTGTTGTACACCTACCCGGCGTTCGTGGTCGTCCTCTCGACGGCGTTCCTGGGGGAGCCAGTCACCGTCCGGAAAGTCGTCGCGCTGTCGCTGGCGACGGCCGGCGTCGCGCTGGTGGTGGGGACCGACGCGGGCGGTGCCGAACCGGTGGGCGTCGCGCTGGCACTGGGGTCCGCGGTGTGTTACGCCGTCTACACGACCGGCAGTCGATCCGTCCTCCCGGAGATTTCGCCCCGGGGGCTGATGGTCGGCGTCCTCCTGGGAACGACCGCATCGATGGCCGTCTACGGCGTCCTCGCCGGTGGCGTGGCCGTCCCTGGCGGCCGCACGGAATGGGGACTCGTCCTCGGCCTCGCGACCGTCTCGACGGTCCTGCCCCAGGTACTCTTCTACGAGGGCGTCGCCAGGCTGGAGGCGAGTCGCGCCGGCGTCGTCAGCACCGTCGAACCGGTCGTGACGGTGGCACTCGGTGCGGTTCTGCTGGGCGAACCCGTCACCCGCTTCGTCGTCGTCGGCGGCGGTCTCGTCCTCGCGGGTGTCGTCCTGGTCCAGTACGGCCGCGGTGACACGGCAGAGCCCAGTTCGAGGGCCTCACGGGGTCGAACGGAGTGACAGGTGCAGGGACCGATCCCCGTTCGACGGTCGTTCGTGCCATCGAGAGCCCTACAACAGTCCTCGTTCGCTCGCGACGGTGTTCAACTGTATCTCGTCGGTTCCCTCGACGACCCGTAACACCCGTGCGAGTTCGAGGTGGTCGACGAACTCCTCGTCCTCCGCGACGCCGTTCGCGCCGTGAACCCCGACCACGTCGTCGGCGACGTCGAAGAAGACGTTGGTGGCGAACCACTTGAACGCGGACGACTCCTCGACGGCCGGACGCCCCTCGTCGAGTTCCCACGCCGCCCGGAGTCCCAGCGCGTCGGCGGCCGCGACCCGCGCGCGGCCCGCGGCGATCTTGTGCGAGACGCCCTGGAACTCCCCGATGGGCCGGCCGAACGCCTCGCGGTCGGTGGCGTACGCTTCCGCTCGCTCGAGGAGGTGGCGCGCGTGCCCGACGGCGACCGCGCCGAGTTCGAGTCGCCCCAGGGCGAGGAACTCCATCATCTCGTAGAACGCGCCGTCGACGGTTCCGAGCACGCGGCTGCCGGGGACGCGCACCTCGTCGAAGACGAGTTCGCCCTGCAACCCCTCCAGGCCGACGGCGTTGTTCAGCCGGGCAACCTCGTACTCGTCGGCCTCGACGAGGAAGCAGGTGATGCCGCCGTACCGTCCCACCTCCGCCTGTGGCGTCGTCCGGGCGAACACCTGCACGAAGTCGGCGTACGGCGCGTTGGTGATCCACTGCTTCCGACCGTCGATCACCCACTCGGCGTCGGCGCCCTCGCCGGGGTCGTCGCCGTCGTCGACTCGGTCGGCCGTCGTCGCCATGTTCGGCGCGTCCGACCCGGCGCCGGGTTCGGTCAGGGCGAACGCCGTCGACCGCTCGCCCCGCACGCAGGGGTAGAGGTACCGCTCCCGTTGCTCACCCTCGGCCTTGCAGAGCAACGGCTTCGGGCCCTCCGGTCCGGCGAGGACGAACTCCGAGAGGCCGCGCCCGCGTTCCGCGACGAGGCGTTTCGCGCGGTACCAGGTGACGGTGCTGACGCCCGCCGCGTCCGGGGACTCGCCGCCCTCTGCCTCGTCGGCATCGACCGGCAGGTTCATCGCGTAGAACCCCGCCGACGCGCTCTTCTGCCGGACCGTCTCGATGGCGTCCACGACGGCCGGGACGAGTCGCCCGTCGTCCCGGTGGCGCTTGCGCGGGTTCGTCCACGTCTCGCCGAGATCCGATTCGAGCGGTTCGACTTCCCGGTCGAGGAACTCCTCGAGACTGTCGAGTACGAGTCGCGATTCCTCGTCGACGCCGAACGTCGTGCCGCCGTGGGCCGCCCCGCCCCGGGCACCGTGCTCGCTGGTCATGGCGGAGTACACGACCGGCCCCGGCAAAGTCGTTTCCGCGCCGCCCCCGACGGACCCACCTTTTTCCACCCTGCCGACCCAGTAGCGACCATGCGACTCGGCGGGGTCACCGTACTGGACCTGACGCGCCTGTTGCCCGGTCCCTACGCGACGCAACTCCTCGCGGACCTGGGAGCGGACGTCCTCAAGATCGAACGGCCGGGCGAGGGGGATTACGCACGCACCATGCGCGCCGGCGACGCCCCGGACGTGTTCGGCGCGGTCAACCGCGGCAAGCGCAGCGTCACCCTCGACCTGAAGCGAGACCCTGCCCGCGCGGCGTTCCACGACCTTGCGGCCGACGCCGACGTGGTGATCGAGAGCTTCCGGCCGGGCGTCGCCGAACGACTGGGCGTCGACTACGAGGCGGTCAGCGAGACAAACCCCGACGTCGTCTACTGCTCGCTGTCGGGGTTCGGGGCGACCGGGCCGAACCGCGACCGGGCAGGCCACGACCTCAACTACGCGGCGATGGCCGGACTGCTCGACATGACGCGGGCGGAGCGCGACGGCCGGCCCGCGATTCCGGGGATTCCGGTCGCGGACATGGCCGGCGGGTTGTTCGCGGCGCTGTCGGTTCTCGGGGCGCTTCTCTCCCGGGAACTGGGGGCGTCGGCGTCCGGCGACGGTGGCGAGTTCCTCGACGTGGCGCTGACCGATGCGGTCCTCGCGCTGTCCCAGGCCGTCGCCCCTACCGCCCTCGCGGGTGGTGACCCCCACGCTCGGGAGACGCCCCTGACCGGGCAGTACCCCTGTTACGACGTGTACGAGACGGCCGACGGCGGGTGGGTGACGCTCGCCGCACTCGAACCCCAGTTCTGGGCGGCGTTCTGCGACGCCGTCGACCGGCCCGACCTGATCGACCGGCAGTTCTCGGCCGACCCCGCCGAACGCGAGGCGGTCCGCGAGGCAGTCGCCGAGACGTTTCGCGAGCGGTCCGTCGACGAGTGGGAGGCGCGGCTGGGGGACGCGGACGTAATGGTCGCGCCGGTGCGGTCGCTCGCGACGGCCCTGGAGAGCGACCAGGTCGCGGCGCGTGACCTCCGCAGGTCGGGCCCACCCGGCGACCGCGTGGGGCTACCGGTTCGCTCGTCTGCCGGCACGCCAGAGGGCGGCGAGTCGGTGCCGGACCTGGGCGAGCACACCGAGACGGTACTCGTCGAACACGGGTACGACGAGGGCGAAGTCGATCGCCTCCGGGAGGCGGGAGCGATCTGAGTCGGGGCTCGAAGCCCCGCCTCACCCCTCGACGACGCCGTCGATCTCCCGGACGTCCAGTCGGACGATCTCGAAGTCGAGTTCGTCCTCCGGGTGGTCGTGGACCGTGACGTACGGGATGTCGAGGTTCCGGACCGCCTCGACGACCGTCGAGGCGGCGGTGTCCTCGGCGAGTGGTTCGAGCGGCCCTCGGGCGACCACGCTCTTCCACCCGTCGTCTGTCTCGTCGTAGACGACGAACGACGCCCGTTCCGACGCCTCGACGAACGTCCGCTTCTGGCTCTCCGACCCGTAGCCGAACCGGAAGAACACGTCGCCACCGGCCTCGTCGTACGCGTACGACACCGGAATCCCGTACCCGAGGTCCTCCCGGGCGAGCGCGAGGACGCCGGTCCACCGGCTCCCCAGGAACTCGGCGATTTCGAGACCGTCCATCCGTCTGGCGCTGGGCCCTGTCATGCGTGTGGGTTGGTACCACGATACACTTCAATCGGCAGGGTCGTTCCCGGTCCGTGGGAACCGACACCGCCGGCGCTCAGAACGTGAACAGGTCGACGCCGCCGGTGACGCCGATCACCTGCCCGGTGACGTAGCGAGCGTGGTCGCTCGCGAGGTAGGCGACCAGCGGCGCGACGTCCTCCTCGCGGCCCAGTTCCTCCATCGGCGTCGCCTGGCGGATGCGCTCGAACTGTGGGTTGACCTGCTCCAGTTCCTCGGGCGGCAGGTCCGCCAGGTCGCCGACGACGATGCTCGGTGCGAGCACGTTCGAGGTGACGCCGTGCTTGGCGCCCTCCAGCGCCAGCGTCTTCCCGAACCCCACCAGCCCCGCCTTCGTCGTCGAATACGACAGCTGGCCGAACCCGCCGCCGACCCCTGCGAAACTCGACATCGTGATCACGCGGCCCCAGCCACGGTCGCACATCGCCGGGAACACCTCGCGGGTGACGTTGTACGTCCCCGTGAGGTTCACCCCCACGTCGCGGTCCCAGAGGTCGTCCGGGAACCCGTCGACGGTCGAGACGGCGTCGACAAGGCCGGCGTTGTTCACGAGGACGTCGACGCCTCCCGTCTCCTCCCGGACCGCCGCGACGGTCGCTTCGACCGCGTCGCGGTCGGTCAGGTCACACTCGACGGCGTGGGCCTGCCCGCCCGACGCCTCGAGGTCCGCCGCGACCGATTCGGCCCCCTCGCCGTCCACGTCGAGGACGACTACTTCCGCGCCCTCGTCGGCCAGGACCGCACAGTCCTCGCGTCCCAGTCGGCCGGCACCGCCCGTGACGAGCGCGGTCCGACCGTCGAGTCCCAGGTCCATACCGGACCGACCGCGGCCGTCGGAGTAAACCTTGTGCCGGCCCGCCCGTCCCCTGGCCGACGCGTGCCCCCGAACGGTGGCCGCTCCTCGGGACTGACTGGCCTCGTCACAACCGTATTGTCGGTCCGGTCCGTAGCTTGGATCGTGCGACCGACAGACGAACTCACCGAGCGGGTCGGCACACCGCTGGCCCTGGCCATCGTGCTGACGGGCGGCGTCGTCGCGGTCTGGACGCTGTTCGGCGTCGGCGCCGCCGTCTGGAACGGGTACCTCCCCCCGGGAACGGTCCCGGTCGCGTTACTCGTCGTGTTCCTCCTCGTGGCCGTCGTGATGCCCACGCCGGAGCCGGATCCGAACCCGGAACCGCACGAGGTGTGGCAGCGCGAACTCGACGAGGACCGCGAGGCGTGGGACCGCGACGAGGAGCGGTGGAGCGACGACGGGTCGGACCGCCGGTAGCACTCGGCCGTGACTCGCCCGCCCGAGGGACCGACGCCCTGCCCGGCCGCCGGCGTTCGGCGCGGACGACCCGCCTCGAACCCACGACTCTTGTGCGAGCGGTCCGGACCACCGACCGTGTTCAGACCGCCTTCCCTCGCCCGCTGGTTGCCGGTCGTCGGCGCCGTCGCTGGCCTGGTACACCTGCTCGCTCCGCGACCACTGCTCGCCATCGCAGGCCGGGCGTACGACAGGCTGCTGGCCGTCGACTTCGAACCGCGTGCTGGGACCGTCTTTCGGGTCCGGCTCGTCGGACTCTGCATGCTCGTCGGGGCGCTCGCGCTCGCTCGTCGGAGAGACGGAAAGTGACCCCCCGTGGCTCGGGGGCCTGATCGACCGTCCGATACACGTTCTGTCCGGCCTAACAGTTCGACGAGGTGCTACTGTGGCTGGAACGAGGTCATGACGCGCTCACACGCCGCCTGGTAGGCCTCCGGGCAGGGTTCGCCCATCCGCACGGCACTCTGGGCCTGAAGTTCGTAGACGCCGTCGGGCCCCTGGATACCGATGACCCACACCACTGCGTAGTCGCTGCGGACCACTGCGACCGTCCGTTCGCTCCCCTGATAGCTCACGGTGCCGCCGTCCTCGAACTGAGGTTCGTTCTCGAGACGGGTCGCACCCACGTCCGCGTCGCCGCTGTACGGACCACGCTGGTTGACCGTGATCGCGTGGTCGTACTGTCCGCCCGCGCCGGCGGGATAGCCGAAGGTCACGGTGTTGCGCGTCCGGTTGATGACCTCACCACCCGACGGATGCGCGAACGTGACGACCCAGTTGCCGCCCGGGTCGTAGCGCGTGTCGGTGTCGCCGAAGGCGGTACCGCAGGTTCCGCCGGGACTCGTCACTGGCGCGTCCCCGTCATCGGTTCCCGGACCACCGGGAGTGTCCGGCTGCTCCGGCTGGTCGCCTGCTGTGGGCGTAGGACTCGACCCGTCGGACGTGGGACTCGGCTCGTCCGGCGTGAGCTCCGGCCCGTCGGACGTGGGACTCGGCTCGTCCGGCGTGGGATCCGGCTCGCCGTTCGGT
>CAZIVN010000040.1:0-2663 GCA_964542685.1 uncultured Halobacteriales archaeon | reverse complement strand
CCCGTCGGACGTGGGACTCGGCTCGTCCGGCGTGGGATCCGGCTCGCCGTTCGGTTCTCCCTCGTCCGTGTTCGTGTCACCGCCGGCGCACCCAGCGAGCGCTACGGCCGTGCCGGCCCCGAGCAGTCCCAGTACGCGCCGACGAGTCACGGTGTCGTGTGTGTCGTGATCCATACCGCTACTACCACGCTGAGTTATATAAATATTATTATGATTAGACCCTACATACGTGCTATCGACGAGCTCGGTGTGCGTCTACCCCACACTGAGCCCGTCTACACGCCGAAATCACTGGAATATAAGAGTAATTATATTTACTACGTGCGTATGCGAATCGCGAGGCGACCGATACTCCGATGCCCACGACGGGCGCGTCCACGACGGCCGACGACTCGGACGAGGTGGTCGGCACAGCGCCCGGCCGGGTCAGCACGGTGGGTGTCGCCCGGGTGCCCCGGTCGAACGTGATTAACGGTCAGCGGACGTAGCGGGGACGATGCTCGGGTACGCGGCGATGAACCACACCTTGCGGGAGCGCGAGGAGCCGGTGCGGTGCAACCGCGACATGCGAAAACGGACCTGGGAGTCGGAGGGCATCGCCTACGCCGGCGAACTCGCAGCGCAGAACTTCGCCGACCTGCGCCGAATCCTCGAGTGGAACCGCGACCACGGAATCCGCTTCTACCGGTGCAGTTCGACCCTCGTCCCCTGGAACTCGCAGTTCGACATCGAACAGTTGCCCAACTTCGAGACGGTCCGGTCGCTGGCCCGCGAGTGTGGCGCCCTGGTCCGCGAGGCGGACATGCGACTCACCTTCCACCCGGACTACTGGTGCAAGCTCGCCAGCGAGTCGGCCGACACCGTCGAACGGTCCGTCGAGTCGGTCGCCCACCACGGGCGGTGGCTGGACCTGCTGGAGCTGCCGCGGTCGCCCCGCCACGCTATCAACGTCCACATCGGCGCCCACTACGGCGACAAGGCGGCGACTGCCGACCGCTTCTGCGAGGTCGTCGGGGACCTCCCACCACGGGCCCGCGAGCGGTTGACCGTCGAGAACGACGACAAGCGGTCGCTGTGGGGCGTCACGGAACTCGTCGAGGACGTGGCGAGCCGGGCCGAGATTCCGGTTACCTTCGACTACCACCACCACAGGTTCACCGACCGCGGGCGCACGTACCGCGAGGCCTTCGACCTCGCCCGCTCGACCTGGGACGGGGTCAGGCCGATCACGCACTACTCCGAACCGGCCCGACTCCACAGCGACGCCGACGCCCGGCCACAGGACCACGCCGAACACGTCGCGATGGTGCCCGAGTGGCTGCGTGCGGACTCGGACGTGATGGTCGAGTCCCACGGGAAAGAGCGGACGCTGCTGGGACTGCGCGAGGCGGACTGACCGACGACGCCGACCGTCGGGACGCCGACTGATACGGTTTCGTTTCACTGTTTACCGGTGAATGCCGGAACGGTACGGACGATCACCGGTAATAGATGAAACGAAACCGTATGACGCGGTCGTAGTGCGAGGCCGCCGTCCCCGTCGGTATCCCCCGCCGAGAGGCCGCGAGCTCCCGGCAGCGTGGGCCGTGTGACCACAGGACTATCCGAGACGAGTCCGTACGACGGTTCGTGCCACCGGAATCAGGAGACGGCTCGCTGGACGACCTCCGCGAACACGCCGGCCAGCCGATGCGGTACCTGGCCGACGCCTACGGTCGTGCTCATCTCGGCCTGTTGGCCGTGGGCGCGGTTGCGACCGTCGTCGGTGCGACGCTGTTCTCGGTGCCGGCGCTCGTCCTCGGCATCGCCGTCGACGCACTGTTCACGGACGGTCCGGCGTTCGCCCTCCCGCTGGTCCCCGATGCCTGGCTCCCGACCGACACCCGTGGGCAGTTCTGGCTGACCGTCGGCATCGTCGTCGGTGCGTTCGGGCTGGCAGCCGGGTTCGGGTACGTCCGCAACTGGACGCTCAACCGAGTCGCCCAGGACGTCCAGCACGAGATTCGCACGGACACCTACGACGCCATGCAGGACCAGCGGCTGGCCTTCTTCGACGACAACCAGACCGGGGAGGTCATGAGCGTCCTCAACAACGACGTCAACCAGCTGGAGTCGTTCCTCTCGCAGGACCTCCAGGCTGGCGTCCGGATCACCGTCTCCTCGCTCACGATTGCTGCGATCACGCTGTGGCTCCACTGGCAGCTCGCACTGATCACACTCACCATCGTCCCCGCGCTGGCGTACGCCTCCTACCGCTTCCAGCAGGCGATCGAACCGAAGTACGGCGACGTCCGGTCGTCGGTCGGAAAGATGAACGCCCGCCTGGAGAACAACATCGGCGGCATCACCGTGATCAAGGCGTTCGGGCGGGAACCCTACGAGTCCTCCCGCGTCGCCGAGGCGTCCGACGACTACCGGTCGGCCAACTGGAGCGCGATCACGACCCGGATCAAGTTCTTCCCGTCGCTGGTGCTGATCACCGCGGCGGGGTACGGGCTCACCTTCGCCATCGGCGGGTACGTCCTGCTGTTCGGCGGCGGTGGCGTGTTCACCCTGCCGCTGACCGTCGGCGTGTTGCTGCCGTTCCTGCTGTACTCCCGGCGGCTGATGTACCCGATGCGGCAGTTCGGCCAGGTGCTCAACAACTACCAGTACGCCTACGC
>CAZIVN010000039.1:0-13221 GCA_964542685.1 uncultured Halobacteriales archaeon | reverse complement strand
CGTCGCCGTCCCCTCTCTCGGCCTCGTCGTCGCCGTCGTCCCCGCCGAACGACTGCAACGCGGCGTCGTCGAGACTCTCGTCCTCGCCGTCGTCGCCGGCGAACGCGCCGAGACTCGCCTGTTGCTCGCCCAGTTCGCCCTCTATCTCGTCGGCGACGCCTTTCAGTTCGCGCAGTTGTTCCTCCATCTCCTCCTCGCGGCGCCGCGAGATCCAGAAGTACGCCTCGTCGCGGGTGTCCTCGGCCATCAGGACGACGACGCGGCCGTCGGCGCCCCGTCCCGTTCGCCCCTTCCGCTGGATCGAGCGGATGGCCGTCGGCACCGGTTCGTAGAACAACACGAGGTCGACCTCGGGAACGTCCAGGCCCTCCTCGGCGACGCTGGTCGAGACCAGCACCTCGAAGGCGCCGTCGCGGAAGCGATCCAGCGTCTCGGCCTGTTCGCTCTGAGTCATCCCCTCGCTGCCCTCGCGGTCGTTCTGGCCGACGAACCGCTCGACGTCGAAGTCCTCGTCGAGGAACTCCGTCAGCGTCTCGGCGGTGTCGCGGGACTCGGTGAACACGATGACCCGTTCGCCGCCACGGATCGCCAGCGTCTCGGCGATGAGGCTGTGGGCCCGGGTGTACTTGGGGTGGTCGTCGTCGTACGTCTCGGCCGTCCGCATCGCTTCCCGGACTTTCGGTTCGCTGACGAGTCGCTGGCTGGCCTTCGACGCGCCCGACGAGCGGGCGGCGTTGCGCTGGCGCTCGAAGTACCGCCGCAGGCTCTCGACGCTCTGGGTCTCGACGTACGTCACCGCGGTCTTGAGCTTGCGCAACTCGGCGTGGATCGACATCCCCTCGTACCCCTCGGACTGGTCGTTGTCGATGAGTTGCTGGAGGTCCGCCCGCATCGACTTCAGGTCCGACTCCGAGACGTCGGGGCTGGTCTTCCGGGTGACGCCCAGTTCGCGCAGTCGCTCGAGACGATCCTCGATCACATCGTTCAGCGCGTCCCGAATCTCCCTGATGTCGTCGGGCAACTCGATGGTCTGCCAGTCGACCTCCGTCTCGGCGGTGTACTCGGCGACGTCGGCGTCGGCCTCGGTCATCACCTCGACGGCCTCGACGCCGAGGTTCTCACAGACCGCCTCGATCGCCTCGCGGTCGCCGCCCGGCGAGGCGCTCATCGCGGTCACCAGCGGGTTCTCCGCGTCGGCGTGGTAGCGTTCTGCGATGTAGTTGTACGCGTAGTCGCCCGAGGCGCGGTGACACTCGTCGAACGTGAGGTGCGTGACCTCGGCGAGCGAGATTCGCCCACCGACGAGGTCGTTCTCGACGACCTGCGGCGTGGCGATGACGACCCGCGCCGAGTCGAACAGGGACCCGCGGTCCTCCGGACTGACCTCGCCGGTGAACACGACGATCTCGTCGGCCGGAATCTCCAGGGCCTCGCGGTAGAAGTCGGCGTGCTGGCGGACGAGCGGTTTCGTCGGCGCGAGCAACATCGCGGTCCCGCCGACCGCCTGCAGGCGGTGCGCGGTCACCAGCAGGCTCACCGTCGTCTTCCCGAGTCCCGTCGGGAGACAGACCAGCGTGTGGCTCTCCCGGGCAGTCTCGGCCAGGCGCGCCTGGTAGCGCCGGCGCTCGATCAACTCCGGCGCGAGCAGGGGGTGTTCGACGTAGCCGGCGTCGTCCGTTGCGGCCATCTACTCTCGGGTAGGCCGCTCTCGGGGTTAAGTGTGCGGATGGCGGGGTGGAAGTGAAACGCGGGGTCGTGTCGTGGACGCGTCAGGGCGTCCCGACTGGCGCTTACGGCCCCAGCACGAGCGTCACCGGCGAGGACGCCTCGCCGACCGCGATCAGCGTGAGCCAGGCGACGATGGCGGCGGCGACGGGGATCGAGAGGTTGTCGTCGATGACGTAGCCCCGGAAGACGGGCTTGACGCCGTCGGCCAGCGTCGCGGCCAGGGCGGCCGGCACCACGGCGGCAAAGGGGAGGAACGGCCACGCGAGGAGGGTGCTGACGACGAACATCGCGAGGAGCACCGGCGGGCGCTTGACCGTCCGGAGCTCGTCCGAGCCCAGCAGGCCGCTGATGGGGTCGCCGATCGTGAGCATCAACATCGCGGGGACCGCGATTTCGGGGCGGAACACGAGGCCGACGAGGCCACCGCCGAACACGTACAGCGCGTAGCCGGCGAGGTTGTCCTGCTCGTACTCCCGGGTGAGTTTGTCGTAGACGACCCACTCCAGCCCGGCGAGCAGGCGCAACCCCTCCAGGACGAGCGTGAGCGCGACGCCACCGATCAACACCAGGCGGACCTGCTCCCAGGCGAGCAGGTTCGCGACCCACAGGAGTGGGACGACGCTCCCGCTGGCGTGGACCAGCCGGCGGGCGACCTCGTTGGCCATCAGCAATCGGCGACCGTCAGGTCGCCCCGTCGCAGCCCGTCGAGGGTCTCGGCCAGTTCCTCGACGGGCACGCGAGCCTGGTCGGTCGTGTCGCGATCCCTGACGGTGACGGTGCCGGCCTCGGGGCCCGACCCGACCGTCTCGTGGTCGACGGTGACGCAAAAGGGCGTCCCGACCTCGTCCTGGCGGCGGTAGCGGCGGCCGATCGACCCCGAGTCGTCGTAGGCGACCGACAGGCCGGCGTCCCGGAGGTCCTCGGCGATCTCCCGCGCCCGGTCGTCCAGTTCGCCGGTCAGCGGGAACACGCCGACGGTCGTCGGGGCGACCTCGGGATCAAGGGCGAGGTAGGTGCGTGCCTCGCCGTCGACCTCGTCCTCGCGGTAGGCGTGGTGCATGACGGTGTACAGCACCCGGTCGATGCCGAAGGATGGTTCGACGACGTGGGGCAACACGTGTTCGCCGGTCTCGCGGACCGCCTCGACGGCGAAGTTCGCGTGGTCGGTGTCGACCTCGTAGGCCTCGCCGTCGACCTCGACGGTGACGCTGTCGCCGTCGAAGGCGTCGGGGTTCCGTTCGGCGAGGGCCTCCAGTGCGTCCGCGACGGCCGCGGCGTCGCCGCCGAAGGCGGGCCCGAGTTCGCTCATGTCCGGGTCGACGGTCGGCCGCTCGACGGTCCGTGGCTCGTCGTACTGCTTGAAGACGGTGTAGCTGTCGTCGCTGTGCTCGTGGTGTTTCGCGAGGTCGTAGTCGCCCCGGGTGGCGAAGCCGGTGATCTCGATCCAGTCGCCGGCGACCTGGCTCTCGGCGTCCCAGCAGTCCGTCGCGTAGTGGGACAGTTCGTCCGGCAGGTGCTGACGGTAGCGAAACCGGTCCATGTCGACGCCGATCCGGCGGTACCACCGCGTCGAGATTCCGAGGTAGTAGGCGATCCACTCGTCGCCGACGACCCCCTCGTCGACGGCCTCGCCGATGGTCATCTCGACCGTCTCGCCGTCGCCCGTCTGGGCGTCGGCGGCGTACAGCGGCGCGGTGACGTCCCGGACCGAATCGAGGTCCGGTTCGTCCGCCTCGGGGTCGTAGAACAGTTCGAGTTCGGCCTGCGTGAGTTCCCGAACGCGGACGATCGACCGCCGCGGACTGATCTCGTTGCGGTAGGCCTTGCCGATCTGGGTGATCCCGAACGGCAACTGGTTGCGCGCGTACTCCTTGAGTTGTGGGAACTCCAGGAAGATGCCCTGGGCGGTCTCCGGGCGGAGGTAGCCGGGCTGGGAGTCACCCGGGCCGATAGCCGTCTCGAACATGAGGTTGAACGAGGTCACCGCCTGGCCGGCCAGGCCCGCCCCGCAGGTCGGACAGGCCAGTTCGTACGCCGCGATGACCTCCTCTATCTCCGGGATCGGTAGCGACTCGGCCTCCTCGACGTCGGGGCCCTCGGCGTCCTCGACGACGTGGTCGGCGCGGTGGCTCTCGCCACACTCCGGACACTCCACGAGCATGTCGTCGAACGTCTCGAGGTGGCCCGAGGCCTCGAAGACGGGTTCGGGCAGCACCGTCGGCGCCTCGATCTCGCGGTGGCCCTCCGCGACGGTAAACCGGTTCCGCCAGGCGTCCTCGATGTTGCGTTTCAGGGTCGCACCCTGCGGGCCGAACGTGTAGAAGCCGGCGACGCCGCCGTACGACGACGCGGTCGGGAGGAAGAAGCCACGCCGCTTCGCGAGTTCGACGACGCTGTCTCGATCGATCCGCTCAGGCATCGACTGCCTCCAGCAGGTCCGTGTCGATGACGATCCCCTCGAGGTCGTCACCGACGACGAGCGGGAGCTGTTCGACGTCGTGGCGGATGAACAGCTGTGCGGCCTCGCGGACCGACAGCGATCCCGTCACGGTCACGACGTCCTCGCTCATGAACTCGGCGACCGGGCCGGCCGGCAACTGGACGTCCCGGGTCGGCAGGTAGCGGCTCCCGACGGCCTTGATCGACTCCCACTTCCAGTCGTCGTCGTCGTCGGCGATGGAGTCGCCGGTCTCGTCTTCTCCCTCGACGACCCGCGCGACGTCGATGATGTCGACCTCGGTGAGGACCCCGGTCATCTCGCCGTCGTCGTCCAGGACCACGGCGTAGGGCACGTCGGCGTGGGCCAGTTCCCGCTCGGCGACGGTCAGCGGGGTCCCGCTGTAGGTCGTGTTGACCGGCTCCGTCGCGACGTCGCCGACGGTCCCGTCCGTCGACAGGTCGCCGCTCGCGATGGCGTCGACGACGTCGGTCACGGTGACGATGCCTTCCAGGCTGTCGCCGTCGACGACCGGCACTCTGCGGGCTTCCTCCTCGACCATCAGCGACGCGACGGCCGACAGCGAGACGTCGCTCGTGGTCGTCGGCACCTCGGTCATCAGCAGCGCCAGCTGGTCCTCTTCTGGGTTCTCGATGAGCGCGTTGCGCGAGAGCAGTCCGCGGTACGCCTCGGTGCCGTCGACCTGCTTGACGACGGGGACCGACGAGAACTGGCGGTCCTGCAGGTACTCGAGCGCGTCGTCTCTGGTGCCCGGCAACTCGACGGCAACGACGTCCGAACGGGGCGTCATCACGCTGGCGACGTTCATACCCCGCGGTTCTCTCTCCGGTGTCTTGTACCCTGCGAAGCGACGCGAACGCTTCTCACACCCGTCACGACGCCCGTTCGTCGGGGTCGACGTCGGAGTAGTCCTCCGGGGCCTCCTCTTCCGGTGGCTCGCTCTCGCCGAGGCTGACGTCCCGGATCCACCTGTCGATGTCGTCGGCGTGCGGGACGAACTTCTCGACGGCGTCTGCGCCCGCGTGGCGGAACGAGCCGACCGGCGTCGTATCCAGCGTCTGGTAGTGCGTGTACGTCTCGCCCTCCTCGCGGGCCTCGTCGACCATCCCGGCGGCGTACCGCAGTTCGTAGGTGCCGGCGACGAGAATCGCGGTCTCGGTTCCCGGGTCGAGGTACTCGACGACGAGGAACACCTCGCCGGCCTGTTCGGCCCGGTAGACGTCGTACCGCGGGAACTCGCCGGCGTCGATGGCCGCCTCCAGGTCGTCGGCGTGGTTGTCCGGCACGACGAACACCAGGCCGTGCCGGTCCCGGTCGTCCAACTCGGAGTCCTTCGGGGCCCCGTCGAGGGCGGTCACCGTCACGGTGTCCCAGCCCTTCTCCTCGCGACGCTCGGCCATCGCCTCCATGTCGTCGAGCGTCTCCTGCCAGGCCGCCTTCTGCTGTTCCGCGTAGGCGGCGCGCGCTTCGGGATCGGTTTCGAGGTCGTCGCCAGTCTCGGGCATACTGGGGCCTACTTCCCTCCGGAACTATGGGCCTGTTGCTTCTAGCAGGCCGCGCCCGGCGCACATACGCTGAACACTCGCTCCATCACGAACGAGGTGGCGAAGAGGAGCAGACTGGCGAGCAACAGTCGCAGCCCACTGCTGGCCCGGTCGTCCGGGGGCACGTTCACCCACGACAGCGGCGGCAGGGCGTGGACGGTCGCCTCGAAGTGACTGATGTCTGCCGCGATGGACTCCGGGCCCCCCGTATCGTCGTCCTCGTCGTCGTCCTTCCAGGGGCGTTCCGGGCGCAACAGCCACAGACTCACGCCCGACAGTAGCATCCCGACGACGAACAGCCACAGTTTCACGCCCAGCCAGTCGAAGCCGAAGGCGAAGTTGAGCACCGTCAGCGGAACGAACACGAGGACCGCGACGCCGAGGCCAGACACGACGGCGTCCAGGACGGCGCCGGGAACCCCGTCGACGGTTCGTTCGTCGTCCGTTCCGTCCGCGGGTGGGTTCGACATGGTCACAGCAGTTCTCGGAACCGTTCCTGGGGCGGTTCGTACTCGTCCAGGTGCCGGTGGCAGTAACTGCGGCGGGTACTGCTGCCGACGGGGTGGAACTCGGGTTCCTCCTTGTCACAGGCGCTCCCGAACTCCTCGAACAGGTACTCGCGTGCCGCCCCGGCGTCGTTGCCTTCGATGTATTCGGCGGCGTGCCGGACGTGTTCGGCGACGTCGTCGGGCACCGTCAGGTCACCGAACAGTTCCTCGGTCACGTCCGTGACGTCGCTGTACCGCGTCTCCAGGCCGAGTTTCTCGCGTGCGATCTCCCGGAGCGAGCGGTCGGCCCGGTCGCGTTCCCGGACGATCTCGCGGAACTCCTCGATGGCCTCCCAGAGGTCGTCCGAGATATCCTCGTAGGGCTCCGGGCGGATCTTCACCGGACAGCGGGTGCTGAACGGACAGCCCCGTGGCGGGTCCCGCGGGTTCGGCGGCGTCCCGCGCAGCGTGATCCGCGTGGACTCGCTCGCGGGGTTCGGCTCCGGAATCGCCGACAGCAGCGAGTACGAGTACGGGTTCTGCGGGTCGTCGAACAGCTCCTCCGTCGGTCCGATCTCGACGATGTTACCGAGGTACATCACCGCGACGCGGTCGCAGATGTGCCGCACCACCGCGAGGTCGTGTGCGATCAACAGGTACGTCAGGCCGAACTCGTCCTGGAGGTCGTCGAGCAGGTTCAGGATCTTCGCCTGGACGGAGACGTCCAGTGCCGACACCGGTTCGTCCAGGACGATGAAGTCCGGTTCCAGCGCCAGCGCCCGCGCGATGCCGACGCGCTGGCGCTGTCCGCCCGAGAACTGGTGCGGGTACCGGTAGTAGTGCTCCGGCCGGAGCCCGACGGTGTCCAGCAACTCGCGGACTTTCTCGCGACGCTCCCGCGCGGTCCCGATGTCGTGGACGTCGAGCGGTTCGCGGACGATCTCGCCGACGGTCATCCGGTCGTTCAGGCTGGACTCCGGGTCCTGGAACATCATCTGTGTGTTCCGGCGCCACTCCTTCAGGTCGCGTCCCTTGAGGGTGGTGATGTCCGTCCCGTCGTACCGAACGGTGCCGTCGGTCGCCTCCTCGAGTCGCACCAGCGTCCGGCCGAGCGTCGTCTTCCCACAGCCGGACTCGCCGACCAGGCCCAGGGTCTCGCCCTGGTGGATGTCGAAGCTGACGCCGTCGACGGCCTTCACCGGTCGGTCGCTGAACAACCCGCCGCCGGGGTAGTACGTCTTCAGGTCGTCGAGTTCGACCAGCACGTCGCCGCGCTGGTCGGGTCGCGTTCGTTCGGTCGCCATCGTGTTACTCACTGGTGTTCACCTCGTTGTCTGTGGATCTCGACGGCACGGTCTCGCGGCTCGTCCTCCGGGTACAGCAGACAGGCCGCCCGGTGGTCCGCGGTGTCCTCTCCGACGGACACCTTCTCGGGGTGGACGACCTCGCACTCCTCGAACGCCTCCGGACACCGCGGGGCGAACCGACAGTACGACGCCGGTTCGTTCGGCGTCGGCACGTCGCCCTCGATGGTCCGGAGTCGGTCGCCCGCCGACTCGCTCGGGATGGACTCCAGCAGTCCCCGCGTGTAGGGGTGTTTCGGGTTCTCGAACAGTTCCTCGACCGGTGCCGTCTCGACGACCTCGCCGGCGTACATGACGTTGACCGAGTCGGTGACCTCGGCGATCACGCCCATGTCGTGCGTGATGAACATGATCGCCAGGTCCCGTTCCTCCTGGAGTTCGTCGAGCAACTCCAGGATCTGTGCCTGGATGGTCACGTCGAGTGCCGTCGTCGGCTCGTCACAGATGAGCAACTCGGGGTCACACGCGAGTGCCATCGCGATCACCGCACGCTGGCGCATCCCGCCGGAGAACTGGTGTGGGTACTCCTTGACGCGCCGGCGAGCGTCGGGAATCCCGACGGCCTCCAGCAGGTCGACCGCCTCCTGGGTCGCCTCCTTCCCGCGCATCCCACGGTGGAGCCTGAGTGACTCCTTGATCTGGTTGCCGACGCTGTAGACCGGGTTGAGGCTCGTCAGCGGGTCCTGGAACACCATCGCGATCCGGCCACCGCGCAGTTTGCGCAGTCCCTCGCCGGAGGCCCGGCGGACGTCGAGGTACCCCTCCTCGACGGTGTCGCCGCGCCGTCGTTCGACGAACACGAAGTCGTCCGAGTCGACCAGCCCCAGCGTTTCGCCGTACCCGGCGTCGACGATGTCGACGACGTCGACGACCTCGGACAGTTTGCCCGCGTCGACCTCGCCGGGGTCCTTGCGCGCGAACCGCGTCTCGTCGGTCAGTTCCGACGGCTCGACGCCGTGGCGGGTCAGCAACTCGTCGAGCAACTCGACGACGTCGCTCTCGTCTCTGAGCGCCGCCATGTCGACCGTCTTGCCGGGGAACTCGTCGGCGAACCAGTCGACCTCCTCGGGGTCGCGGAACTGGATCCGCGAGCCGTCCAGCACTCTGCCGGGGGACTCGACGAGCCCCATCAGCGACCGGGCGGTCACGCTCTTGCCCGACCCGGACTCGCCGACGATCCCGACGGTTTCGCCCTCGCGGATCGACAGGTCGATCCCGTCGACCGCGTAGATCGTCTCCTTGTCCGTGTAGAAGGCGGTCCTGAGGTTCTCGACGTGGAGGATTTCGCGCCCGAACTCCCGCTGTTCCACGGCTGCCATCAGCCACCACCTCCCGCGGTCGCGGCACTCTCGGAGCCCTCGCTCTGTGGGTCGATCGCGTCACGCAGTCCGTCGCCGAAGGCGTTGAACCCGAGCACGATCAGCGTGATCAGAATCCCGGGGACCGTCGCGATGTGCCAGGAGTCGGTCGTGATGTACTGTTCGCCGTTGCTGATCAGGCGGCCCCACTCGGGCGTCGGTGCGGTGATCCCGATGCCCAGGAACGACAGCGCCGCGATGCTGACCACGACGCCGCCGATCGACAGCGAGGCGTAGATCAGGAGGTAACTGCTGATGTACGGCGCCATGTGTTTGCGCATGATGACGGAGGGGCGTTGCCCGAAGCTCTTCGCGGCGTCGATCCACTCCTCCTCGGAGATCTGCAGCGCCGGCCCACGGACCGACCGCCAGAGGAACGGCCAGTAGAAGAACCCGAACACCAGCGCGAACAGCAGTCCGCCGTCGTAGATCTCCGATATCGGGTGGTTCTGGAACAGGATCGCAACCATCATGACCACCAGCAGGAACGGCAGCGCCTGGATCGAGTCGCTGGTGACCACCGTCACGAGGTCGGCCAGACCCTTGTAGTAGGCCGTCGCCAGTGCCAACACCGCGGCGATGACCGTCCCGATGATGATCGCCGCCAGGGCGATGAACAGCGACAGACGGGCACCGTGGACGATGAACGTGAACATGTCCTTCCCCGCTGGCGTCGTTCCGAACGGATGGTACCGCCCGAACTTGTCGTACTCCATGATGCCGACCGCGTCCTCGTTGTTCCCTCGCGAGAGCGACTCCTCGTTCGCCAGCCCGTGGTTTGTCGTCTTCACCTCGCCGGCCTCCTCGTCGTAGTACTCGAACTCCGCCGAGTACGGCTCTATCTGGTTCTCCTGGAGCGGGACCGGTGACAGCGCCGGGGCGAACATCGCCATCACGAGGAAGAACACCACGATGACCAGTCCGAAGATGCCCCAGTAGTGGGTCCGGAACCGGTCGACGATGTCGTCGCGGGGCGTCCAGTCGGCCGCACGGTAGTGCTCCCGGAACACCGTGTAGCCCCGCCAGAGCCACGCCAGCCAGACGACGGCGTAGGTGTAGATCAGCAGCGTCCGGAGGGCCCAGGCGGCGCCCGGCGAGAGCCCGAGGAAGGTCCCCTCCCAGCCGCCGCCGGGCGTCTGGTGGCCCTGGTTGGGGATCACGTCGCGGGACAACAGCGTCGGCAGGTCCGCGAACAGGTCCACGACGGCGACGACGGCGCCGGTCACCAGCGTCAGTGGGTCGACGGTGACGAACGCGACCAGCACCAGCAGGACGCCAGTCAGGAGCGACCACTCGACGGGGGCGACGGGGAGTTCCTGCTCCTCGACGGCGTCCAGGAGTCCGAGCCTGTCGGTGAGTTCGAGGGGGACGAACGCGGTGATCACGACCGCGACCACGAACAGGACGACCACGAGGAGCAGGAAGCCGACGAGGCCCCCGGCGACGGTTCCGAGGTTGCTGGTCGTCGATCCGAACAGCGATCCGACGAGGCTGGCGGTCCCGTTCCCGACCGTGCCACCCAGTGCGAGGAGGCTGTTCGCGACCGCACCCAGTTCGAGGGCGAACAGGAGCGCCGCGCCGGCGGCCCACAGGAGTGCCGGCCGCGGGTTCATCGCGACGCGTTCTCGCAGCGGCAGGTTCTCCAGTTCGGCGCGTCTGTCACTCATGTTTCGTACCCCACTCTCGGATCGACGATGGTGTACAGCAGGTCCTGCAGGATGTTCACGAAGATGAGAAACACCACGAAGATGAACATCAGGGCACCGACGAGCGGAATGTCACCCTGGGCGAGTGCCTGGAAGAAGATGAAGCCCAGTCCCTTGAACTGGAACACGGTCTCGACGATGACGGACCCGCCGATCAGCAACAGCGCCTCGTTGCTGATGATCGGGATCAGCGGGATCAGGGCGTTGCGGAACACGTGTTTCCAGACGACCTTCCGGGCGGACACGCCCTTCGCGCGTGCCGTTTCGACGTACTTCGAGTTGATCGTCTCCAGCACTGCAGTCCGACCGATCCGCATCTCGTTGCCCATCGAGGCCGACCCGAGCACCAGCGCCGGTGGGGCCGTGACTTTCAGCGCCGCGATGATGTTCTCGAACTTGATGCTGAACTGGACCGGTATGCCCGCCGCCCGCTGTGTGACGTCGACGAACTGCATCGGTGGCGTCCCGATGGTGGCGGTCCGGGTGAGCCAGGTGTTCCACTCCAGTCCGAACAGGTACTTGTCGGACTGGACCAGGACGGCGATGAACATCACGGCCAGCCAGAAGTTCGGCATCGCACGCCAGACGATCCCACCGAACGAGGCGAGGTAGTCCCCCGGCGTGTTTGGGTTGAGCCCCGCGTAGAAGCCCAGCGGGATTCCGACCAGCAGCGCGATCAGGATCGACCAGATCCCCAGCCAGATCGTCTTGGGTGCGAACTGGAGGATCACTTCCTTGGCGTTCCTGTTCTCGGACACGACGTAGGAGTCGGCGAAGTTCAGGGTGAACAGCCCCGTCATGAAGTCGATGTACTGTTCCCACAGCGGCTTGTCGAGTCCGAGTTGCGATTCGATACGTTCGTACTGTGCCGGATTACCTTCTGGACCGATGATGGCGGCCACGGGGTCGAGCGGTCCCAGCCTGAGTGCGACGAACGTGAACGTCATCGCGAACAGCAAGACCGGTATCGACAGCAGGAGCCGCTTCGCGAAGTATCCCCAGCGGCTCACCGCGACCACCTCCCGGTGTCAGACACCGCGTGTGCTGGCATTGTCGGGCCAACCTACTGGGGGTCGATGGTTATGTCTTGTGTTCCCGCTCCGTCCGGAGAATCGCAGGACTGGGCGTTGATCGGGTGTGAAAAAAGACGAAACGCGTGTTGCGGACTCGCTCAGTTCGGCCGCTCGCCGATGGAGACGTTGTTACACTTCGCGCGGCTGGTGCCGCCGAAGCCGAACTTCTCCCAGTCGACCCACTCGTAGAGGAACCGCTCGTCGGTGCGGTGGTGGGTCGGCATCATGATGGCGTCTTCCCACATGGCCTCTTCCATCGTGATGTAGGCCTCCTGACGGGCCTGCAGTGCGCTGTCGGTCGGGCCGCGGTTTTCCTGGATCTGGTCCCAGGCGTCGATGGCGGCCTGCCGTGCGGCACCCTGGTTCCAGTCGACGTAGAGGCCGGTCGCGCCGCCCTCCGCGCTGGTGTCGGTCTTGCGCGGGTCCGCGTTCTGCAGGAAGTTGTCCGGCGCGGGCCAGTCCATGATCCAGCCCAGCGAGTACGCCTCGAGCTGGCCCTGGCGACCGCGGGAAAGCAGCGAACTGAACGGCGCGGTGTCGATCTGCATGTCGATGTGGGCGCTGGCGAGCTGGTCGCGCAGGCGCTCGGCCATCGTCCCCCACGTACTCTCGCCGCTCTCGTAGTACGTGAACGTGAAGCTGTACTTGTCGTCCTGGCTGTACCCGTCCTCTTCCATCAGCTGACGGGCCGCCTCGATGTTGGACTCGCCGTAGCTGTACGGGTACTCCTCCTCGGCGTGAGCGTTGTACTCCGGCGCGCCGCCCGGGTAGATGCCCGGCGGGGTGAAGTGGTAGCCGGGTTCCACGCGACCCTTGAACACGTCGTTCGCGATGGACTCACGCTCGAACACGTGGTGCACCGCCTTCCGGGCGTTCCGCCGGATGCTGGTGTTCATGCCGATGTAGAACGAGTTGATCGTCGGGACGCCCAGCCACTGTGCGGTCTCGCCGTTCTGCAGTTCGTACTCGCCGCCCACGCGACCCTTGTCGTCCGGGTCGCCCTTGGTGAGGTTGTCCTGGCTGAACTGCGAGGTCGGGACCGAGATCTCGTCGGCGTTCATCTCCTGGCCGTACTGGTAGATGGCCTGCTCCTCGCTGAGAACCGCCCAGTCGACGCCGGCGACGATGGCGGTGTCGCCGTGGTAGTCGTCGTACCGGTCGACGGCCGCGCTGTCCTCCTCGGTCCAACTGTTGAACTGGAACGGACCCGCACCGGTCGGGCTGCTCCGGGAGAACTCCTCGTAGGTGCCGCCGTCCATGTCGCCCTCCGCGTAGTAGTCCGGGGGACTGTCGGCGTCCCAGCCGGGAATGTCGCCGAGCGCGCCCGCCGGAACGGCGGAGAACGACGTGTACGCGAGCATCTCCATCACGCTGTGGAACGGCTCGCTGAGCTCGACCTCGAGGGTCGTCTCGTCGACCGCGGTGACGCCGAGGCTCCGTGGCGCGTACTTGCTCTGGGTCTCGCCGTCGATCTCGACCTCGTTCATCTCGTGGGTCACGCC
>CAZIVN010000038.1:0-13582 GCA_964542685.1 uncultured Halobacteriales archaeon | reverse complement strand
GCGACGCCGCGGGCCGCCGCGCGGTGGGCGTCGTCGTCGAGACGCTCCGGCGTCACGGCCGTCAGCGGCGCCGTCTTCGAGAGGTGGGGCGGCACGGGGCCAAAGGGCGGCACCAGCGACCAGCAGGCGTCGTACCCGGGGCGATTCCCGCCGGCGGTCACGAGGAGGTCCTCCGGCGGGTCCAGCCGTGCCAGTCGCTCGTGGTGGCGGGTCACCGTGGGCCAGCGGGCGGCCTCGTTCGAGACGTAGAACAGCGACTCCCGGGAGATGGGCGTCTCCGGTTCGAGGTCCTCGGCGACGAGCGCGCGGTAGCCGTCCAGCAGGGAGGGGTGGGAGCGCGCGCGAGCGTCGACCAGTTCCAGCAACTCGCCCGCCCGAATGGCGGCCCTGACCCGGCGCATCTCCTCGAAACTGACGTGGAGGTTGTGGGTCGCCAGTCGTTCGTGGCGCTCGTCGCCCGGCAAGTCCGCCAGGCCCTCGGCGGTCGTCTCGGCACACACCGGACAGGAGCAGGGCAGGTAGTGCATGTCCTCGAGGTGCTCGGTCCCGCGGACCGTCAGGTAGCGGTCGTCGCGGGCGTACAGGGCGTAGGCCGCGGAGTCGAACAGGTCACAGCCAAGCGCCGCCGCGAGCGCGAACGTCATCGGGTGCCCGGCGCCGAACAGGTGGACCGGCGCGGCCGGCCCCAGGCCGCGCTTTGCCGCCCGCACGACGGCGACGACGTCGTCGTACCGGTAGTCGTTCAACAGCGGCACCACGGCGCCGATGGGGAACACGTCCAGGTCCGTCTCGACTGCGTGGGCACCGGCCCGTTCGCGCAGGTCCGGGAACGTCGACCCCTGGACGGGCGCGTTGACGAGCATCTCGCCGGTGTCGACCGACTCCGCGACGGCGAGTCGGTCCTCCGTCGTCGCCAGTTCCCGTTCGGCACGCGCCCGGGAGACGTCCGGTGGCGTCGGCACGTCCACCGGCGTCCCGACGTCGGAGCCGATGTCGCGCTGAAATTCGAGGATCTCCTCGGTCGTCACGTCGATCTCGCCGTACTCGGCCAGCTGGAAACTCCCGGAGTCCGTGACGACCGCGCCGTCGAAGTCGAGCAGTTCGTGCAGGCCCTCGTCGAGTGCCCGCTCGCGCAGGTCCTCGGTCCCGCGGATGATGTAGGAGTTCGTGATGAGGACCTGGGCGCCAAAGTCCGTCGCAAGTCGGGACGGCGACACCGTCTGGACGTTGGGGTTCACGACGGGCATCAGCGCCGGCGTCTCGACGGTCAGGCCCGCCCGGGGGACCGTCAGTTTCCCGATGCGGCCGCCGGCGTCGGTCGCCCGGACCTCGAACTGCTCGCGCATGGAGTCGCCGTACCCGTCGGGCGGGCTTGAGGGTTGCGCTCCGGCGTCTAGAGCAGCGTGGCCAGCACCTGGACCGCGGACTCCAGCAACGCCGCCACGGCCTGCTGGGTCGACTCGGGGTCCTCTGGTCCGAACACGATGACGACGTAGAGGATGCCGAACAGCGTCGCGTCGTACAGCGCGTGGACCAGTGCCGGCACGGCCAGGTTGTCGGTGTACTCGTACAGCGCGCCGAAGACGAGACTCGGGAAGAAGAGGATGATGATGGTGTTGATCCGGGCGGTCAGCGACCCGGTCAGCGCCATGACGTGGACGGCGGCAAACAGCAGCGCCGAGACGGCGACGGCCGGCACGGGGGTGAACGTCTCCCGGAGCCGACCCTGGACGACCCCGCGGAACATCAGTTCCTCCATGGGCCCGATGACGAGGAAGGACGCCGGGATGAGCACGAGGAAGAGTTCGGGGTTCTGCATGCCGGCCTCCGCGGTGCTGTTCGACCCGGTCGTGACGCCCAGGAACTGGACGATGATGCTGAGGACGATGACGAGGCCGAACGTGAGCACCCAGCCACCGAGCGCCGCGAGCAGGTCCTTCAGGCCGGGGACGCGCGCCGCGACGTACGCCCGGACCGTCGTGTCGCGATACCTCGTGTACCCGACAACGACCGACCCGAACGCGACGTACTGGATGAGTGCGAGGCTGAGCAGCGTGCCCAGAACCGGTGTCAGCGAGACGTTCAGTCCCTGGACTGCCAGGATGGCCGGCACGAGGACGACCAGCGACGCCACGATGGCCGCCACGGAGAGGCCGACGCCGACGCCGAGTGCCCGTGCCGCCGTCCGGGGGTCGACGTCCAGGAGGGGGGTCGTCGACCGCCGCGGCCCGCCGCCCGCCGGCTCGTCGAACCGGTCCAGCGTCGGTTCGTCGGCCCACGGCGCCCCGCTCGCGGCACCGTCGCTCCGGACCTCGCCGGCGTCGCTCCAGGCGTCGTCACTTCGGTCCTCACTCCCCCGGGAGCCGTCGTCCTCGCCCCAGGGGTCGTCGCCGTCCTCGTCCGGGTCGCCGCCCCTACCGCCGTCCGATGGCATACGTCGAACTGAGGTCGCCAGACTCAAAGCCGTTCGGTTGCGGCAGCGTACGTCAGGACTGCCACGACGGCGCGAGCGTCCCGGAGGTCGCCGACGGCAGCGGCCGCGACGAGGTCCGAAAGCGGGGCGGTGTCGACGCGGATCGTCTCGTCGTCGTCCAGCCGCTGTTCGGCGGTCGGCCGACACCCCCGCGCGACGAAGTGGTGGTGGACGGAGTCGGCGAACCCGTTGGCCGGTTCGACCGTCGTCAGCGGTTCGAGGGTGTCGGCCTCGTAGCCCGTCTCCTCGCGCAGTTCGCGCCGTGCGGCGGCTTCGAGGGTCGCGTCGTCGTCGGGTTCGGTCGACCCCGCCGGGATTCCGCGGTTGACGCGGCCGACGGCCTGACGCCACTCCTCGATGACGACGACGTCGCCGTCGGGCGTCAGCGGCAGGATCACCACCGCCGGCGGTTCGGAGAGGTAGTCGAAGTCGGTCTCGGTCCCGTCGGGGAGTCGGACGCGCTCGTGGACGACGTCGAACCCCTCGCAGGCGTAGGCCGTCTCCGCGTCGAGCGGCTCCCAGGCCAGGTCGTCGTCGGACATACCGCCGGCTTGGGGTGGCGGCGCGAAAAGCCCCCGGGTGGCGGACAGGCCGACGAGCGTCGCGCCGGACGGACCGCCCTCAGGCGTCGGCGACGGGGAGGTCGACGACGAACCGCGCACCGCCCAGGTCGCTGTCCTCGACCGTCGCCGACCCGTCGTAGGTCTCCGCGATGCGGGCGACGATGTGCATCCCCAGGCCGGAGCCGTGGGATTCCTGGCCGGTGACGCCCTTGCGGAAGATCTCGTCTTTGTCCTCGTCGGGGACGCCTCTGCCGTCGTCCTCGACGACCGTCCGGATCCAGCCGTCCGCCTCGCGGGCGGTCACGCGGACCGTCGACCCCCCGGAGTGGGTGTAGGCGTTCTCGATCAGGTTGGCGAACAGTTCCTTGCACAGCGGGCCGGCACGGGCCCGGAGGTTCTCCTCCAGGTCCGTCTCGACGGAGAAGCCGTTCGTCTTCCGGAGGTCCTCGTGACGCCGGACGCTCTCGCGGACCGCCTGGGTGACGTGGGTCGGTTGGGGGTCGGCCGGGCCCTCCAGTCGGTGCAGGGTCCGGACGTTCTCGATGAGTTCGATGGCCTCCTCGATGCCGGCCATCGCGTCCTCGAGGTACTCGTTGGTCTCCTCGGCGGCTATCTCCATCGCCAGGTCGAGGTAGCCCTCGGTCACCTGCAGTTTGTTGCCCAGGTCGTGGCGCAACAGGGAGTGGAGGAACTCCGCGGTCTCCTCTGCCTCCTTGCGTTCGCTGATGTCCTTGGCGACACAGACGACGCCGGAGACGCCGCCGCCGTCGTCCTCCATCACCGACGCGGAGAGACTCATGGGGATGGCCTCGCCGTCCACTGTCTCGAAGTACACCTCGACGTCGTTGAGCGACCCCTCGACGAGCAGGCGTTCCGTGAGTTCGCCGCGGGTGAGCATGCTCGACAACTGGGGATTGTCCTCCGGCGAGGCCAGCACCACGTCGACCGGTTTGTCGATGACGGCGTCCTCCTCGTAGCCCAGGATGTCGTACAGCGCCCGGTTTGCCATGGTGACGTTCCCCTCGGCGTCGAGTTCCAGGAGGACGTCGACCATCGTGTCCATCAGGTTCTCGAGGTAGGACGTCCGCGTCTGGACGCGGCTCTCCAGTTCCTCCCGGGAGAGCAACTGCAGGCGGGAGCGGTCGTCCTCGTCGGAGGACCCCGAGTCGTTCATCGACAGTGTGGTACTACCTGAGATACCTTATATCGGGTGGCCAGCGGCGGGCCGACCGGGATCAGAGGATCCGTTCGACCTGCTCGCAGGTGCGACTGCGCTCGCCGGAGTTGTCGACGGTGGCGTGGTCGACGGTCAGCGGGTCGTACGCCTCGCGGATCACCTGGTGTATCTCGAAGTCGGCGTCGCTGTGGTCGCCGTTGCGCCGCCGGATGCGCTCGCGGACGACCGACTCGGAACACTCAACCTTGACGAACTGGACCGGGACGTCGGCCGCACGCGCCGTCGCGAGTGCGTCCTCACGGAACCGTTCGTTCTGGAAGGTCCCGTCGACGACGACCGTCTCGCCGTCGGCGAGCGACACCGCCGCCCGGGACAGCAGTTCGGCGTACACGCTGTCCGTCTCCTCGTCGGTGTACTGGGGGTCGTCGTACAGCTCCTTGCGGACGACGTCCGTCCGCAACAGTCGCCCGTCCGTCGCGTCCCTGATCGACTCCGAGACGGTGGTCTTGCCGACGCCCGGGAACCCACAGACGACGTACAGGTGGCTCACGGACGACCACCGCCCGTCCTGGAACCACCGGACTGGGCCCTCGTCATACTCGTTCGACAACAGAACAGACCCACACATGAATGTGTGGAAATCGGTCGGGAACGGATCCTACGCCGCGAGAGTATCCACGAACGTCCAACGTCGGGGCCTGCAAACGGGACCGGGTCGGAACGGCCGACGCCTACGGTTTGTCCGACGCCAGCGCCTGTTCGTTGCGCCGCTGAGCCTGTTCCGTCCGGCGGTCGACTGCCGCGGCGACGTCGTCCGGCAGGTCGTCGCGGGCCGCTTCGAGTCTGCTCCGGGCGCGTTCGAGACGCTCACGGACGGTCTCCAGGCGGCGGTCCGCGCCCTCGCCGTTCCCGGCCGCCGCCTGTTCGGCCGCGCGGCGGGCAGACTCCGCGGCCGCCTCGAGCACTCGCGCCAGGCCCGGCGGCGTCCCGTCGTTCCCGCCACCGTCGGCGCCTCCGGTGGTCGTGGTCTCGGCCGTCGTCGTCGTGGTCCCCGCCGTCGTCGTGGCGTTCCCGTCGCCCTGGGCCCCGTCGTTCCCCTGCCCCGTGTCGTCGTCGGTGTCGTCGGTGTCGCCGTCGTCGTCACCGTCCCCCTCGCCGCTGTCCCCGTCGTCGCCCTCGCCACCGCCCGCGACGGCGCGGACGTCCGCCGCCGCCTCCCCGGCGACGTCGGCCTGGAACTCCGCCAGCGGTGCCTTCCCGGTCCGTGGCTCGTCGACGGTCAGGCGCGTGCCCGGGTCGGCGGCCGGGTCCGGCGAGACACGGAACGCGCCGAGTTCGCCCTCGGCGTCCTCGACTTCGGTCGCGTAGGCCCCGCCGCGGTGGACGTACACCGCGTCGGGCCCGAGCAGGGGTGCGTCGTACAGTCGTCCGGCGAAGTCGTCCTCGACGGCGAGGCGTTCGAGGTCCGCGTCTGTGCCCTCGGGGTCGACCTCCAGTTTCACCGCGTCCCCGCGTGCGACGAGCGGAATCTCGCCCTCGACGCCCGCGACGGTCGGGTCGCCGCCGGACTCGACGCCGACCGTCTCGCTGTGTGGCGCCAGTCCCGCGCCCTCGACGGTGAGTCGGTGCTCGCCCGCCGGGACGTCGCGGACGATGGCGACACCCCGGAACGTCGGGACTGCGACCGGGTCGCTCTCGAGCAGGGCGACGCCCTCGATCGGTGCGGGTTCGGTGGTCAGCCCCTCGCCGTCGGGCGCCTCCGCGGACTCGACGGCCTGGCCGATGGCGGCGACGACCCGGTCGCCACCGCTCGGCCGCGCGATGGCGTCGTACCGGTCGGCGAGTGCCGCCCTGTGTGCCGGATCGCTGATGTCCAGTGCCGGGTTGTCGTACCGGGGCTGGTCCCACGGAACGCCCGTCGTGGTGATGTGGCCGGCCACCTGGTCCTCGACGACCGCCGGAATCCGGAACTCGAAACTGAGCTGTGGCCCGTCGAAGGTGGTGATGTGTTCCAGTTCGCTCGTCGCGACGAGGTCGTAGGCGACGTCGACGCCGTCCTCGGCCGCTGGCGGGCCGAACGACAGCCCCGTCTCGCGCTCGGGAAGGTCGTCGGGCGGACTCGACAGCTCCCCGAACGACCTGACCGTGTGCGGATCGGTGATCAGCGACTCGCGCGTGACGTCCGGCAACCGCTCGTGCTCGTACAGCGGCGCGCCGTCGAGTTCGGGAATCGCGAAGGGGAGTCGGCTCCCCTCGTCTCTCGGGAGGCCGTAGGCGGCACGCAGTTCCGACAGCGACGTGACGCCCGCGATCTCCGCGTTCGTGATGTCGGCCGCGACGTCGTCCAGCGATACCCGCTGGAACCGGTCTTCGACCTCGTTGACCGACAGGCCACTGGAGTGCGAACCCAGCTCCGGCAGCACCCGCGGGACCGCGTCCGGCTCCGGGTCCAGGTACTCGTTGTTCGGCACCTTCCGGGAGTGGGCGCTGGCGACGAACAGCTGGGGTTCGTCGCTGTCGCGGTCGACGAACACGTGGACGACCTCCCAGTCGTGCCAGTGGAAGTTCGTCGTGAACTGATCGAACGCGGAGTACAGCCAGAACTGGACGACCGCCAGCGGCGAATCCTCGTACGCAAGTGCCCGGTAGAACACCGTCGGCGCGGGCGGATCGTCGGACGTCTCGAACGCCGCCGTGTAGTCGTTCAGCGCCGTGAACCCGTCGACGACCGGGTCGTCGTCGCGTTCGTACGGGCGCGGGTCCGTCGGGTACCAGCGTTCCGCGACGTCGAAGTACAGCGTCGGCGCGTACGCCTCCGCCAGTCCCCGACTCTCCTCGTCATCGAGTTCCTGTGCGTTGGCGTCCGTCGGGTCGTAAAGCAGTGTCCGCCACCCGGCGACGCCCGCGCCGAGGACCGCGACGGCGCCGCCCGCCTGCAACAGCGTCCGACGGTCGACGCCGTCCGCCTCGTCCGCCGGGTCGTGCCGGCTGGTCGCACCGTCGTCCGGACCGTTGCCGTCCGGCGCGTCGGTCACGACGACCACCGCCGCGAGAGGGGTGCCCGTTCGGTCGGCGTGTGAACCATTCCCCGGCATTCGGAGCGTCGGACAATTAGGCCTTCCGCCGCGGACGGCGGTCACTCGGCGGCGCGGATACAGTACAGCGACCCGCTGGGACCGTCCTCGTCGTCGGCGAGGTACGCATCCGTCGCGCGTTCGGTCACGTACACCGCGTCCTCGGTCACCAGCGGCGTCGCGGTGACGACGCCGTCGCAGTCGACGGACCACGCGCGCTCGCCGTCGGCCCGTCGGACGGCGTACAGTCGCGTGTCGTAGCTCCCGAACAGGACGTGATCGTCGGTGACGACCGGACAGCCGATGATCTGGCCCGCCGACTGGTACGACCAGTCGGGCTCGCCCGTCGCCCGGTCCAGCGCGTACAGGTTGCCGTCGTGACTGCCGACGTACACCGTGTCGCTCAGGACGTCGACGGAGGGGCCGGACATCACCAGGCTTTCAGTCTCGGTCGCCCAGCGCTCGGTGCCGTCCGCGAGGTCGACCGCGTAGACGTTCTCGTCCCAGGAGCCGACGTAGGCCGCCTCGCCGTCGGTCGCGACCGGGCCCTTTATCGAGTCGCCCGTCTCGAACGACCACGCGAACGTCAGGTCCGGGAACTCCCAGGCGTAGAGGTAGCCATCGTTGTCGCCGAACACGATCCGGCCGGCGTCGCGATCGATCGCCGCCGTCGAGTGGGGATGGTTCGTCGGCCGCCGGTCGTCGAAGACGATCTCGCCGTCCACGGCGTCGACCGCGAACAGGGCGCCGCTCGGCGTCGGGTACTCGACGGCGACGTAGACGATGCCGTCGTAGTAGCCCGGACTGGAGCCGATCGATCCCCCCAGGCCAGTCTTCCAGTACCGCTCGCCGGTCTCCAGGTCGAACGCGTACATCGCGCCGTCGTAGGCGCCGATGTACACCGCGCCGTTGGCGATGGCGGGCGTGCCGTGGATCCCGCGGCCGTCGGAGTCCGTCGCCGCGACCCAGCGAACCTCGCCGTCGGGCGTGACGCGCCGCAGTTCGCCGGTGTCGCCCGGGACGACCACGTCGCCGTTCGGTGCCAGGACGGGACTGGCCTTGGCCGCCGTGTGCTCGCCCGTGTTGATCTCGTCGACCGTCCAGGCGACCGCGACGTCGGTCGGTACATTCCGGTCCGTCGCCAGTCCCTGTCGCTTGAGCCCGCTGCGGAACTGCGCGTCGGCGTACTCGGCCGGCTGTCCGCCCTCCAGGTCGACTGCGTCCCCCCCGGAGAGGACCGATCCGACCCGCGCACAGCCGGCGAACCCGGCCGCGACGGCGGCCGCCCCCGTCCCGAGCAGATCGCGTCTCGTGTGGCCCATCGTCCGTACAGCCGTGCCCGCCGGTCTTGAGCGTTCTGGAGACCGGAGCCCCGTCCCCGCGAGGCCCCGACTACGCCTCGTGGACGGTCACGTCGACGTCGCCGTCTAGCACCGTCGCGGTCAGCATCGTCGCCCGCTCGGCGGGTGCGGCGCCGGTGACCGAGCCGGGGTTGAGCACCCGGACGCCGTCGTACACCTCGTCCTCGACGCGGTGGGTGTGTGCGCCGACGCCGACGACCGGCTCGGCGTCGACCCCGTGGGCGAGCGCGGCGACCGTCTCGAACCAGTCCTCCCGGGACCGGACCGTCGCGTGGGTGACGGCGAACGTGACCCCGCCGACTGTCGTCGTCGCCGTCTCTGGGAGGTCGACCGGACTGACGCCGTCCGGTCCCGACCGGTCCATGTTCCCGCGGACGGCCGTCAACGCCGTCGCCAGGTCCCGCACCGTCTCCAGGGTCTCCGGGGCAGTGAAGTCGCCGGCGTGGATCACGTGGTCGGCCGCTCGAACCCGCTCCCGGAACGGGTCCGGGATCGTCGCCTCGCGGTCCGGGACGTGCGTGTCCGCGACGATCGCTACGGTCCGCTCGTCGTCGGTGCCGTCGTCGGGCGTGTCGTCGGGCGCGGTCATGGGTCCTCACTGGCGCGGTCTGTGCCGCGTGAGGACACGTTCGGCCGACGACCTCAAAAACGCTCGTGGTGGCCCGGACGGGTCCCCGAGGGGCCGACCGACGGTTCAAGTGCGATCGGGCGACCAGGCTCGACGTGCGCTAACCGACGCCCCGGGACGGGCAGCGAGAGCGTGGCGAGTCGTCCCGGGGGCCGCCCTCGCCACCTGTTCGCTATCGCGGTCCTGATACGGTTTCGTTCCACTGTTTACCGGTGAGTACCCGTACGGTGCCGGTCCCCACCGGTAATAGATGAAACGAAACCGTATGACGCCCGGGCGCCTGCCGGAGTGGGAACGCATACCTGGCCCCGGAGCGAACCCCGACGCATGCACGTGTCCGGAACCGGCGTCCCGCTGGCGACGCCGTTCGACGACGACGGCGCGATCCGCGAGGACGACTTGCGCACGCTCACGACCGAGCTCGCGGACCGCGGCGTCGACTTCTTCGTCCCCTGTGGTTCGAACAGCGAGGCGGCCAAGATGAGCGTCGCCGAACGAACGCGCGTCGTCGAGGCCGTCGCGGACGCGACGGACCGGCCGGTCCTGGCCGGAACCGGGCACCCCGGCCTCTCGGAGACGCTCCGGACGACGCGGGCCGCCGCCGACGCCGGGGCGGACGCTGCCCTCGTCGTGACGCCGTTCTACCACCGCCACGACGCCGCGACGCTCGCCGACTACTACCGCCGGCTGGCCGACGACAGCCCCCTGCCGGTGTACCTCTACAGCGTGCCGAAGTACACCGACGTCTCGCTGTCGCCCCGCGTCGTCGAGTCGCTGGCGACCCACGGGAACGTCCTCGGGATCAAGGACTCCAGTGGCGACCTCGGCGCACTCCAGCGAATCGTCGACTACACCGACGACGCCGACTTCTCGGTCCTGGTCGGGAGCGGGAGCGTGTACGCGCCGGGCCTGGACACCGGCGCCGACGGCGGCGTCCTCGCACTGGCGAACGTCGCTCCGGGGCCCGCGAGCGACGTCTACCGCCGCCACCGGGACGGCGACGACGAGGGCGCTCGCGCGCTCAACCGTGACCTCGTGGATCTGAACCACGCCGTCACGTCCGAGTACGGGATTCCGGGGCTGAAAGCGGCGATGCGGGACCGGGGTCTCCCGGCAGGACAACCCCGTGCCCCCGCCGACGCCGTCGACGAGTCGGGCCGGGCCGAACTGCGGTCGCTGGTCGAACCGCTCGAGGGCCGAGCGTAACCACTACCAGTTACAAGTCGTCGGACCGCGAAACTCCGAGCGGACCCTCGAAACGCACTTCCGCGTCCGCCGCCTCGCCCCACGCGTGTCGTTTCCACCGGCGTACCGACCCGGCCGCGGCGTCGACCTGTCGGTCTCGGAGCTGACCGGCGCGGTCGGGGATTCGGTTACGGTCCTCCCCATCGTCGTCGCGCTCGCGGCGACGACGGAGCTGGGGCTGGGCGCGGCGCTCCTGTGGTTCGGCGTCTTCCAGGTCGTCTGGGGCCTGCGGTACGGGCTCCCGCTGTCCGTCGAACCGATGAAGGCACTGGCTGGGCTCGCCATCGCCGGGAGTCTGACCTACGGCGAGTTCGCCACCGCGGGGCTGCTCGCCGGAGTAGCACTGCTCGCGCTCGGCGCCACGGGGACCATCGAGCGCGTCCAGCGGTACGTCGGCGAGCCGGTCGTCCGGGGCATCCAGCTTGCCGTCGCGCTCGTCCTGTTCGAGACGGCCGTCTCGCTGTCGGTGGGCGCGCCGCTGACGGTCGGCGCCGGCCTCGCTCTCGCGGCCGTCGTCGCCGCGCTCGGGCGACCACGCGCCGCTGCGCTGGCAGTGCTCGGAGGCGGCGTCGGCGTCGCCCTCGCGACGACGGGGCTCCCCGAACTCACGCTGCCGGCCATCACGCCGGTCGGCGTCGGGACGCTCGCCCCGACCGCTGGCGCCGTCGAGGGCGCGGCGGCACAGCTCGCGATGACCGTCGGCAACGCCGCGGTGGCGACGTCGCTGCTGTGCTCGGACCTGCTGGACGCCGACGTCTCGCCGGACGACCTCGCGACGAGCATGGGGACGATGACGCTGGCGGCGGTGCCGCTGGGTGGCGCGCCGATGTGCCACGGCAGCGGCGGCCTCGCGGGCAAGTACGCCTTCGGTGCCCGCACCGGCGGCGCGAACCTCCTGCTGGGCGGCCTGTACGTCGGCGCGGCGGTCCTCTCGGTCGGGACGCTGCTCGCGGCGTTCCCGATGGCGTTGCTGGGCGTGTTGCTCGCCCTCGTCGCGCTGGAACTCGGGCGGGCCGCCGCCGACACGGACCGGTGGTGGCTGACCGGACTCGTCGGGCTGGTCGGACTACTGGTGAACGTCGGCGTCGCGTTCGTCGTCGGGGCTACGCTGTACGTCGCACTCTCCCGCCGCGCGGCAAGGCAGACCTGACCCGTCCGTGCCGATTCCCCAACCGTTACGTCCGTCGGCGTCGCGCGCTTCGGTATGACAGACGCCGCCGACCTCGTCGTCGTGAACGCCGAGGTACACACGCTCGCCGATCCCGACGAGACGTACGAGGCCGTCGCCGTTCGGGACGGCGACGTCGTCCGGGTGGACTCGACGTACGAGGTGGAGTTCCTCGTCGGCGCGGAGACGACGGTGATCGACGCCGGGGGGAAGGTACTGCTGCCGGGGTTCGTCGACGCACACACACACATGGAGACGCTGGGGCAGTACCTGGTCCACGCCGACCTGACCGCGGCGACGTCGCCCGCCGAGGCCGTCGAGACCCTGGCGGAGCGGGCAGCGGCGACCGACGACGCCGACGACGAGTGGGTGCTCGGGTTCGGCTACGACGAGAGCGACTGGACCGACGAGCGGTACCTCACTCGCGAGGACCTCGACCGGGTCAGCGAGGAACGGCCAGTCGTCGCGATGCGCGTCGACATGCACACCGCGTCGCTGAACGCCGTCGCGCTGGACCGCCTCGCGGATCGGTTGCCGGAGGAGGACGTCAGAACCGACGACGACGGGCGGCCGACGGGCGTCGTCGTCGAGGCCGCGACCGACCCCGTCTGGGACGCGATCGACCCGGACGTCGCGGGGACCCGCGAGTTGCTGACCGCGGCCCGCGACCGGGCCCACGAACTGGGGATCACCGGCGTCCACGACATGATCCGGAACTCCCACGCGCCGCGGGTGTACCGCGAACTCGACGCCGCCGGAGAACTCGACCTTCGGGTCCGGATGAACTACTGGAGCGACCACCTCGACGCGGTCATGGAGGCGGGCCTGCGGACGAACCACGGCTCCGAGATGGTCCGGACCGGCGCCATCAAGAGTTTCACCGACGGCAGCATCGGGGGTCGCACCGCCAAACTGTCCGAACCGTACGCCGACGGCGAGGGCACCGGCCAGTGGGTCGTCGACCCCGAGGACCTGCGCGAACTGACCGAGCGGGCCGACGCGGCCGGTCTCCAGTCGACCTACCACGCCATCGGCGACGCGGCCGTCGACCTCGCCGTCGAGGCCTTCGCGGACTGCGAGGCCCCGGGGGACAGCCGCCACCGGGTCGAGCACGTCGAACTGGCGAGCGACGAGGCCATCGAGCGCATGGCAGAGGCGGGCATCGTCGCGTCCTGCCAGCCGAACTTCCTCCGGTGGGCCCGCGAGGACGGCCTCTACGAGGCGCGCCTGGGCGAGGAGCGGACCCGGCGGTCGAACCGCTACCGCGACCTGCTGGAGGCCGGCGTGCCACTCGCGTTCGGGTCGGACGTGATGCCCATCGGACCGTTGCGGGGGGTCTGTGAGACGGTCACCGCGCCGGCCGAGGGCCAGCGTCTGACCGTCACCGAGGCGCTTCGGGCGTACACCCGCGGCGGGGCGTACGCGGGCTTCGACGAGGACCGGCTCGGGACGATCGAACCGGGCAAGCGCGCCGACCTCGTCCTGCTCGAGGAGTCCCCGTGGGAGGTCGCTCCCGACGAAATCGGAGACGTCGACGTGGCGGTGACCGTCGTCGACGGTGAGGTCGTGTACGAGGCCGACTAGGCGCGGCGGGCGAGCACCGAACCGCGACTGTGCGTGTATTGTGAACGAACCGCACGTTCGGTAGCGGATTCGGTCCGATCCGGTCGATTCGGCACCGATCGGTCGACGATCCGGCGCTCTGTTCGTCGATAGAGGCTTCACGCCCGGTGATAGGAGCAGAAACGGTTCGAAAACCAGTATTGAAGAACAAATCTTTTCAACTACGGAGGCTGTAGACACAGACAGTAGGTGACACAGCGTGCCGACAATGGAAACCGCCGACCTGGAGACGGACCTCAGCCTGTTCAAGTACGACAACCTCGAACAGCT
>CAZIVN010000037.1:0-13605 GCA_964542685.1 uncultured Halobacteriales archaeon | reverse complement strand
CGGGCAACGCGGCGCCGGCACGCACGAGGTGACCGAACGGGTCGTCTCGCAGTTGCTGACCGAACTCGACGGCCTCGCGGACAACCCGAACATGGTGGTGCTCGCGGCGACGAACCGCCGGGACACCATCGACGACGCCATCCTCCGGCCCGGCCGTCTCGACACACACATCGAGGTGCCCGACCCGGACGAGGCCGCTCGCCGGGAGATCCTGGAGGTCCACACCCGCGGCAAGCCGATGGGCGAGGACGTCGACCTCGAGGCGTTGGCGGCCGACCTGGACGGGTACACCGGCGCCGACATCGACGCCGTCGTCCGCGAGGCGTCGATGCGTGCCATCCGCGAGATCGCCGACGAACACGGCCCGGAGGAAGCCAACGAACGCGCAGACGAGGTCGTCATCTCCCAGGCACACGTCGAGGCCGGGGTCGCCGCGGTCGACCCAGAACGGGAGTGAGACCGCCCGACGAGGACGCCCTCGTCGAGGACCGCGTCATGGACGCAGGTAGGTGACGTCGTCGTCCACCGCTGCCAGCACCGTCGCTCGCGCCCTGTCGGCGCCGGATCGGACGTGGTGTTCCGGCACCAGGGGGGCGTCGACCGGGGTGAACCCGTCCGCTCGCATCGCGCCGACCCCCGTGTAGCGGCCGACCACGCCGTCGCCGTCCAGGACCTCGAACCGACCGTCCTCGCCCCGGCGGTAGCGGTAGCGAAACGCCGCCGGAGAGGGACCCGGGCAGGCGAGGGCCGCGACGCCGTCGAGGACCGCCAGTGACTCGCCGTCGGCCGTGAGCACCAGTGCCGGCGAGTCGGTCGCGGCGTCGTCCACCGCTCGCCAGGTCGGGGCCGTGGCGCCCCGGACGCACGCGAAAGCCCCGTCGGTCAGTCGGATCCGGTCCGGAATCCCGTAGAACCGCCGCCGTCCGTCGTCGACGCCCCGGAGCGCGAACGGCGCGCCGAGGACGTCGCGGGCCCTCGCGGCCGCGTCGGGGTCGCCGACGAGCAGGGGGGTCGCCCCGTCGGCGGCCGCACTCGCCACCCGCGAGACGACCGCGAGGGGGCTCCCGTCGCGCGGTTCGACGACCGCCAGCGGGGGGTCGGCGTCGAACGGGGCGTCCCCGTCGCCGGTCGCCAGGGCCCCGCCGTCGGTCCGTTCGGTGTCGAAGCCGCGGTCCCGGAGGTCCGCGGCGACCGCTCGCGCCCGTCGTGAAGGGTCGCTGTCCATGCCCAGTCTACGGAGCGGACGTACAAAGGGGGTTCGTCGCCCGCGGTGCTCGCCGTCCGCCGTCGGTCGAGCCCGTCCGGCCGTGAGCGGCGCTCGTACTGTCGGACGTCCCTTCGTGAAGCAATTCGACGGTACGGGCCGTCGGATTCCGTCAAGTGAGTCTGTCCGACAGTATCAGTACCAGCGAATCTCGGTCGCGCGGTGGCGGTCGTTGTACGCCTCGAGCCCGTCGCCGAGCAGTCCCCGGGCGTACAGGTCGTCGTACAGCGCGACGTGGGTGTAGTCCAGGAACGTCGCGAGCAGGCGGAGGTCGCCACCCTCCCGGACCAGCGTCGTCAGGGCGGTGTAGACGTGTTTGTGGCGGTCGTCGAGCACCTCCGCGCTGGCGACCGGCAGGCTCTGGCGGTTCGGTGCGACGGCGTGGAACGCCTCGTTGGCCCGCCGGGCGTACTCGTAGCAGAACAGGCCCACGTCGCCGTCGGTCGCGATGGCGTCGTAGTCGACGTCGGTCTCGAAGAACTGCCGGAGGTCGACGGCGCCCCCGAGGACGTTGTCCTCGACGGAGCCGGCGGCGTAACGCGGCAGGTCGTAGTCCGTCTCGGTCCGGAACGTCTCTGCGAGGGCGGCGACGACCGCCGGCGGATCCGCGGGGTCGGCGCCGATGGCTCTCGCGACCGTCGCCGGCGTCGCGCCGTCGAAGAACGGCCCCCGGAGCGTGCCGACGCTGAACGGTCGGGTCGACGCCGTCCGCGCCCGCTCGAAGAACGCCGGGAGCGCGAGGCCCTCGACGACCAGGTCGCCGTCCCGGACCGCGCCGAGGTCGCTGGTCAACTGCTCGGCCGGCCCGACGGCCCCGGGCAGGTCGTGGCGAGCGTCGAAGCCACTCGCCTCGGCGGGCGTCGCCGCGCCGACGTCGAGGGCGGCGACGCGTTCGCCGTCGGCCCGTACCGCGAGGCGGTCGTCGGCGTACGCCAGCGTCCGGCCGTCCGCCAGGGGGTAGGTCCGGTCGGTCGGCGACAGGTACTCCGTGAACAGCGGCCCCAGGTCCTGGGCCCGGAGGTTGGTTCCGACGAGGACGCCGTACCCGATCAGGACGTTGTCGACGGCCTTCGCGCCGCCCGCGACCGCTCCGGCGCCCGCGAGTCGCGCGAGCAACCCCCTGCGGGTGGTCCCGAGGAGTCTCTCGCGGACGGCGTCGCCCGTCGTGCCGGGCGTCTCGCCGGACGGGTCACCCTCCTCGCCGACCGCGTCGCCGCGGAGCCGTGCGAGCACCGCCCTGAGCGGGTTCTCCATTACGCTTCGGTTCCGGTCGCGTCCTCAAGAAGGTTGTCGCTCGCCGGCGACCGTGCCAGCACGCTCTCCCCGGCGGTCACGCTGTCGCCCTCCTCGACGGCGAGGTCCTCGCGGTCGATCTCGGGCGGGCAGAGCAGGTCCGCACGGCTCCCGAAGGCGATGTGACCGATCCGCTCGCCGCGCTCTACGTCGTCGCCGGCGTCGACGTACGGCGTGATCCGTCGGGCGAACGCCCCGGCGATGAGCGTCACGCGGTGGTCCGGGAAGTCGACGTGGACCCGTTCGTTGCGGTCCGACTCCTTCGAGAAGGCCGGGCGGTGCGCGCCGGGGACGTGGTCGACGGCCTCGACGGGACCGCCGATCGGTGCGCGGTTGACGTGGACGTCGTGGACGTTCATGAACACGCCGACGCGGAGTCGAGTCTCGGCGTCGGGGTCGTCGCCGGCGTCGTCCGCGACGGCCTCCTCCCGAATCACCGAGACGGTGCCGTCGGCGGGCGACACGACGCCGGTCGGCGGGGGCGTCCGGTCGGGGTCCCGGAAGAACGCGAACGTCGCGCCGGCCAGTACCAGCGTGACGACGCCGAACGCGGGGTGGACCAGGAACGCCGGCGGTGTCGCGAGCGCGGGGACGAGGACGTACGGCGCGGCGCCGCGTGCGAGTTGCATACGCCGGGCTACCCGGGGAGCGGACAAGGGCGTTTCGCCGTGAGGCGTCCCGATGTGTCCGGGGAGGCCTCCAGGGGAGCGACCGCTCGCGCGCCGTCGAACCCGCAAGCGTTTACACGGTACCGGTCGGACGTACGAACGGTGTGAGATCCAGACGCGACCTGCTCGGAGCCGTCGGCGGTGCCGCCTCCGTCGGTCTCGCGGGCTGTGCCGGACTGCCGACGCTGGGCAGTGCCGGCGGTGCGCACCACCGTCCGTTCACCGACTGGCTGTACGATCCGTCGTCGATCAGTACGAACCACTACCGGACGGTCGCCGTCGACCCGGCGGCGGTGGCGTCGGTCCGGAAACTGGTCCCGACGGTGACCTACGGCGCCTGGCGGACGCCGGTGGTCGCGTCCGACCCCGCGAACCTCGGGATGGATCGGATCGACTCCCACGTCCGGTTCGACGGCGGGTCGATCGCCGCGATGGGCGAGTTCTCCGTGGGCGAACTCGTACAGCGGCTGGAGCAGAGCGGGTACACGGAACGGTCCGAACACCGGGGCTACGACGTGTTCCTCCGGTCGCTGTCCGCGGGCGAGCGGCTCTACTGGGAGGCCGTCGCCGCCGCCAACGGGGTCTACGTCGCGTGTCGGCGCCGGAACCGCTACAGTGCGATGCTCCGGGTCCAGCGGGCCATCGACGCCTCCGAGGGCCACACGCCCCGGTACGACATCGAGTCGTCGGTGTTCGGTGCCCTCGTCGACTACCTCGGTGCGGCGACGGTCGTCACCGCCGAGACGTACGAACCGATCGGACGGCCGCAGGTGGTTCCGGCCTACCTCGACGGTAGTGTCGGCGTGGGTCACGGCCTCGTCGCCGAGGGCGAGACGGCGCGGCGCCGTCTCGGGATCGTGTTCCGGCCGGGTGCCGACGCCGAGACGGCGACGGTCCGGGAGTGGGTCCGGGCGGAGACGCCGGTCGGCCTGGACGTGCCGACCCGGGAGGTCTCGCTGGAACGCGAGGGCCGGACGTTCCGCCTCTCGTGGAAGCAACCGCTGCGGTCGGTCACCGACCGGTTCGCGACCGCGGCGGGACGGACACTCGGCGAACACGACTGGATCGACGCCGGCGAGGCGACCGACGGGACCGCCTAGTCCCAGAACGACCGCGTCCGTGCGTACTCGCGTTCGCGAGCCAGGATGTCGCGGTAGAAGTCGTCCTCGTTCTCGCGGAGTTTCCCGATGATCCGGGCGGCGTTCTCCGGGCCGACGCCACGGGCCGACAGTGCGATCACGGCCTGCTTGCCGTGGCTCTGGACGAGGTTCGCCCGACGGTTTGCCTTCCGGGTCAGGTCCGCCTGGTCGTCGGTCTTGTCCGCGGCGCACACGGCGGGGACGGTCTCGTCGTCGTACGGCGACAGCGCTGCGATTCGCGTCGACCCGCACTCGGCACACTCCGGCTGGTCGGGGGTGCGGCCGACGGTCGTCCGCCGATGGTACTCCGTACAGTGGACACAGAAGAGGACGACGTCGTCGTCGTCGATTCGCTCCCGGACGGTGTCGACCACGCTCGCGTCGGCGTTCTCCGGCGTGAGCAACTCCCGGCCGGAGGAGCGCCCGCCGGTCCCGATGGGGGTCCGGCCGCGGACCCGATCGATCGCGAACCCGTCGTCCTGGATCGCCCGGAGGACCGCGGCGGCACCGTCGACGTGCAGGTCCTCGTGGAACACCTCCCGGACGGCTTCCTCGTACACCGGCGTGTCCTCGAACGCCCGGAGGAGCCGCTCGCCCGAGAGGCTCCCGCGGTAGCCGTCGTCGTCGAGTGCGCCGAAGGTCCGGGCGACCTGCGAGAGGCGGAAGGCCAGTGCGTCCGAACGCTTGAGGCTCAACTCGATCAGCGGTCCGACGTGGTCGGGATCGATCTCCCGGAGGTGGTCGATGGCGTCGCCGGTCGCCACCGCACCGGGCACCTCGAGTTCGATCCGGTACGGGTCGACGTCCATCGCGACCGACGACCCGGTCTGCTGGCCGATCAGCGCCGACAGCGCGCGCCCGAGCGTCTCGTTGACGGTGTGGCCGAAGGCGGCGTTCAGGACCAGCGTCCGCCCCTCGCGCTCGACGAGAATCCGGTCGTCGGTCGGCATCGGGAACTCCCCCTCGACCTGGCGCTCGACCCGTTCGGTTCCTGCTGCCGCGGTGGCGCCGTCGGTCGGGTAGCGCCCGGTCAGTTCCCGGCCGACGGCCGCGCGGTCGGCGCCGGCGGCGAACTGGGTGCCGGCGACGCCGCGCAGTTCGCCGACCTCGCCGGCGACCGCCCGCGGGACCGGAATCTCCTGGCCGACCCAGGTCGGCACCTCGCCGGCCGGGTCCTCGACCGGGGAGACGTTGACCTCGCGGTCGTCCTCGTCGATCTCGGCGACGCGCCACATCTCGCCGCCCTGGACGAACACCGACCCCGGCGTCGCCACGTCGAGGACGAACCGCTCGTCCAGGGTGCCGACCTGCTGTCCGCCGGCGACGTCGTACACGTCGTAGGTCTCCTCGTCCGGGATCATCGAGAGCGTGTCGTACACGTACTGCCAGGTGCCGCCGGTGGTCTCGACGGTCTCGACCGGCCCCTCGACGTCGTGCCAGATCACCCGGTTCGACCGGAGTTCGTCGATCACCTCCCGGAGCGTGGCCTCGTCGAGGTCGCGGAACGGGTACGCTCCGGTCAGTATCTCGAGGACCTCGTCGACGGGCACGTCGCCCAGGCCCATCGTCATTCCGGGAATCTGGTTCGCGACGACGTCGAGGCTGCCCTCGTGGATGGCGGCGGGTTCGACGAGGCCCTCGCGGGCCCGGCGTGCGATGGTCATCGCCTCCAAGACGTCGTCGTCGTGGGTCGCGACGATCGTTCCGCGCGAGACGCGGTCGGCGCGGTGGCCGGCCCGGCCGACCCGCTGGAGCAGGCGCGTGACCTGGCGCGGACTGCGGTACTGGACGACGTGGTCGACCCGTCCCACGTCGATGCCCAGTTCCATCGACGAGGTACACAGCAGACCGCCCAGTTCCCCGGCCTTGAAGCGGTCTTCGACGTCGATCCGTGCGGTCTTCGACAGCGACCCGTGGTGGACGCCGATCGGCAGGTCGAGCTCTTTGAACCGCGAGCCCAGTGCCTCCGCGGTCTGGCGGGTGTTGACGAAGATCAGCGTCGACTCGTTGTCGGCGACGATCCCGCGGATCCGCCGGACGTGACTGGCGGTCTCGGGCGAGGTGACCAGTTTCCCGGCCAGGCGCTCGTCCTCGTCGGTCACCTCGGGGTGGACGACTTGGAGGTCCAGGCGGCTCCCGACGTCGACCTCGCGGATCGTACAGCCGCGCCCGCCGGTGAGGAAGGCGCCGACGTCGTCCGGGTCGCCCACCGTCGCCGAGAGGCCGATCCGCTGGAACGGGCCGGCGAGTTCGCGCAGTCGCTCCAGGCCGACCGCGAGTTGCGCGCCGCGTTTCGAGGCCGCCAGTTCGTGGACCTCGTCGACGACGACGTGGGCGACGTCGTCCAGGCCCTCCCGGAGGCGCTCGCCGGTCAGCATCGCCTGGAGCGTCTCCGGCGTGGTGACCAGGACGTCCGGGGGGTCCTCGGCCTGCTTGCTCCGCTGGTACCGCGTCGTGTCGCCGTGGCGCACGTCGACGGTCAGGTCCAGGGTCTCACCCCACCACTCCAGGCGCTCGCGCATGTCCCGGTTCAGCGCGCGCAGCGGCGTCACGTACAAGACGGCGAACCCCTCCGGTCCCGACGGGTCGTCGCCGGCCGCGACGATGGCGTCGAACACGGGCAACATCGCCGTCTCGGTCTTCCCGGTCCCGGTCGGAGCGATCACCAGGGTGTCGTCGCCGGCGGCCAGTGGCGGAATCGCCAGTCGCTGTGGCGCGGTCGGCGTGTCGAACCCGCGTGCCGACAGCGCCGAGCGGACCCGCTCGCCGAGGTGCGTGAACGCGGCGGGATCCCCTCGAGTCATCGACGGAGGAAGGGGCCGCGGCCGCAAAAGTCCGACGTTCGCGGCGGGAGCCGAACTGTGTAGTGGCAACACTGAAGCCGACCGTCCGCGTGTGTCAACGTATGCCAGGGGACACTACGGGGGCCGTCGACGACCGCCTCGAGGAGGCGAGCGGACGGCTCCCGATCACGCGACGGAGTTTCCTCGCGACGTCCGGCGTCGCGGTGACGGCAGGGGGAGCGACGTACGGGCTCGACGACCTGGCGTCGCTGGTCGCACGGTCGCCGGACGAGATCGTCCTCTCGAAGGCGGACCTGACGACGCCGCCCAGCGGGGGGTACGTCGCGGACGACACCGCGGCGGAGGACGCGCAGATGATCAAGCACCTGAAGACGAGCATCGCGGGCTTCCGGACGGCCGAGACAGCCACCTCGGCCTTCGCCGCCACGGACGACGCCGAGGTCCCGAAGTACGTCGAGAGCGCGGCCGTCGCGGTCCCCGAGGGCGTCCTTCCCGGGGTCGTCGCAGTCCGCACCGGTGCGTGGCTGACGGAACGCTACGAGGGCACCTCGTCGATCGAGTCGTTCGACCACGAGACCGGCTCCTTTGCCGAACAGTGGCACTCGCGGACCGACAACGGCTGGCGGGACGTGCTCCGCCTGGAACACGTCGGCGACGGACTGTTGACGTTCACGGTCGCGTACGGCCGCGAGTCGGCGGCCCAGACGCCGTCTGCGGCGGTCGACCACTACGCGAGCGTCATGCAGGAACGGGCGTTCGAGCGGGTCTGACCGAGCGCGTTCGAGTGCGGTCCGGGCGGAACCGCCTCACTTCGAGGCGCCGCTGGGTCCGGACGTCGCGGAGTTGAGTCCGGCCCCGAGCGCCTTCCCGCCGGTGGCCGCCGCTGTGCCGCCACCGTGGTCGATCAGGCCCTCTTTCATCGTGTGCGACGTGGCGGCGTCGCCCGCGTCGCCCAACATGTCGTCGTAGTGTCTGACCTGGTCTCCGACGTCGTCCGCGACGTCTCCGAATTTCTTGCCGGCCGGCCCGGCGGCACCGCCGGTGGCACCTCCGATGACCGCCGCCTTCCCCACGCCGGCCCAGGTGTCGCACTTCCCCTCGACCCAGTTCTTCGCGGCCTGCTCGGCGCCGCCGCCGAAGAAGCCGGTCACCATGCTCCCGATGGTCGTTCGCACGGTCGACCACCCGGCGGAACTCATCGCACCGCCGGCCCCGCCCGTCGCGGCGCCGACCGTCCCGGCGACGGCGGTCTGCCCGACGTTGACGTGGCCCTTGGTCGCATACTGCATACCGGCGTCGAACGCCATGCCGACCCCGGCGCCGATGAGGATGCCGGCAGTGATCGACAGTCCCGTCCGGTCGACGAGGTTCAACGGCGCGTTCCCGGCGTACGTGTAGCGGTTGAACGATCCCCCGACGACGTTCAGGGGGTCGGGCGTGGTCCAGCGGCCGCTCTCGGGGTCGTAGTCGCGGGCGCCGTGTCTGACCAGATCCGTGTCGGGATCGTACAGGCCGCCGGCGAAGCCAAAAGGTTGGAACCCGGGGTTGGTGTTGCGGGTCACGCGACCGAATGCGTCGTAGTCGATCCGTTGTTCGACGGCACCGCTGTTCGCGTCGACGACCAGCCGAGGGGAGCCGAGGTGGTCGGTGACGACGCGGTAGTTCGTCCCGTTCTTGATCACGTAGTCGGGGACGTAGTTGCGGGTGCCGTAGACGAACTGGGCGACGAGGTTGTCGTCACCGTCCAGTTCCGCGACGGTGTTGAGGCCGTCGCGGTACAGCCACTTGCGTGTCACGGAGCCGTCGACTTGCTTGACGACCCGGCGGTCGAACCCGTCGTGGAGGTACTCGACCGTCGTCCCGTCCGGTTTCGTCACCGACCGGAGGTTGTGCCGGAGGTCGTAGTCGTACGTCGTCCTCTCACCGTTCTCGGTGACCGACTGAAGGTGGCCGGCAGCGTCGTAGTCGTACGACCGGCCGCCGTACGTCTCCAGACGGTTGCGGTCGTCGTAGGTCGGCGTGACGGTGCTCCCGTCGCGGGTGTGACCGTCGCGATTGTCGTCGTCGTCGTAGCCGAACTCCTGGGTGGTCGTCCCGTCGGTTCTCGACCACCCAGGCTACGGGAGCGTGACCGTCTCGCCCACGAACTTTCGGCGTCCGCCGCGGGTAAACGAAGTCCACCACGTCTTCAATTTTCCTCGCGCGCCGCGAGGTGACCGATCGCTGGCAGTAAAATTTACGACGCAGTGTGTGAACCAGTGGCAAAAGACTATCGGCCAGTATCTCTGACTGACGTGCGGATGGAGCACAGCGAGACCTGGTTCGGCGGGTACACCGTCGAGACCGAAACCGACGGGATTCGCGTTTCGGTCGGGATCGACATCGAGAGCGTCCCCCTCCCGGCGATCAAGTTCCGCGTCGAGTCGCGCCGTGATCGGCGCGTCGGCGTGGAGGTCGTACACGACGTGCCGACGGTCCCGGGCGTCGACGCCGTCGGGTTCCACTCCTCGTACGGGGCCGAGAACTGGACGGCCCACGAGGACGGCTACCTCACCTGGGCTGGCGTTCTCGACCCGGGCGAGACGCGGACGACGCTGTACGGCGTCTGGCTCACGGCACCGCGGGAGATCTTCGGCTTCCTCGAGGCGCCGACGGTCGGCCGCATCGAGGGGGTCGCCACCGGCGAGTCGTTCTCGCCCAGTTCGGAGGGCACGGTGAGCGAGCGACTGATCGACGACTCGCTGGCCGAGACGGGTCCCGACACCATCGAGGAGATGGTCGACGGGGTCCGCGAACTGCTGTCGGCGGGGCCCGACGACGGCGACGACGGTCGCCAGTCGCCCGCGGAGGACCGCTCTCCGGAGGACCCGGAGCCCGTCGAGGTCCCGGAGATATCGGTCGAACCGTCGGACCGAATCTCACAGCCGGGAGACGGCGAGCGCCTGGCCGGCGCGGTCCGTGCTGGCGAGGCGGGACTGTCTCGCCCGGACGCCGCCGAGATCGCAGCGCTCGACGACGGCCGGACGACCATCGGCAAGACGCTGTTCGTCCGCGCACTCGTGACCGACCGGGTCGCCAGTGCGCCGGCGCTGTTGCAGGAACTCGTGACCGCGATGGGCGTCCGCGGTCGACGCGTCGTCACCCGAGAGGACGGCGTTCGGGTCGACGCCGTCGTCGACACCGACCACGACCCGCGCGGCCTCGCGGACGCGCTGGCGGCCCGGGACTCCGTCGTCGACGTCCTCGTCCAGCCCGTCGACCGGACGAGCGACCAGTCGCCCCCCGTCGAGACGACGGAGTTCGACGTGCTCAAGCGCAGCGTCGAGGCGGTCGCACCGGGCGACATCGACGCCGAACTCGGGACCGGCGGCGGTCACGGTCCGGGCCCGAGCGTCGACGAACTCGTCGCCTCGCCCACGGACGTGGCCGACGAGGGGCGGAGCCGGTCCGTCTTCGAACTGCCGGACAGCGGCCGAGCCGAGTCGACGTTCGACCCGGCGACCGGCGGCGGGCCGGCGCCGCCGGCGAGCGAGGACACCGTGCGCGCACTGGTCGCGGAACTGGAGGCGTTGCGGGACCGCGTCGTGGAACTGGAGGGCGAGGTGAGCGAGTTGCGCGTCCGGAACCGCCGCCTGGAGCAACTGTACGAGCGCGAGAAGCGTCGCACTGAACAGCGCCACGGGTGATCCGGTCGCCACCGCGTGGACGGACGGGGAGCCCGGCTCCGGGGCAGTAGCTCAGACCGACCGGTAGTCCCCCAGTCGCGTCCCGTCCAGCAGGTACGCCTGGGCTGCGGGCAGTCCGGCCGGGAGGAAGGGCGCCAGGAAGTCGGCGTCCTCGTTCACCCAGGTCCCCCCGGAGAGGTCGTTGAACGCCGGGAAGACGACCAGTTCCGGCGCCGCCCACTCGCCGTCCAGTCCGCGGTCGGCGAACGGGTCGCGGGCGAGGGGCCCCCGGAGCCAGACGCGTTCGGTTCGCCGCCCGCCGACCTCGTCGACGAGGCTGACCCGTGGGTGTTCGTGCCCGATACACAGCGTCTCCGCGCCGAGCAGGGCCGCGTCGGGCCACGTGTGCCCGTGTGCGAACGCGACCGATCCGATCCGGAGGCCGCCCTCGACGATTCGCGCCGTCTCCAGCCAGGTCTCGACGTCGCCGTCGTGGTTCCCCTTCACGAGCGTCAGCGGAACAGTGAGTGCGTCGACGAGGGTCTCTATCTCGCCTCGTTCGGCGCCGCCGGGCCCGCCGATGGAGTGCATCAGGTCGCCAAGGACGACCAGTCGGTCCGGCGCGGTCCGGTCGACCACCGACAGCAGTCGCTCCCGGCGGTCGTCGGCGTCGCTGTCGACGGAGACGCCGCGTTCGGCTCGCAGCGCACTCTCGATGCCGGCGTGGACGTCAGCGACGACCAGGGCACGCTCGTCCCCGAGGTCGGCGACCGCGGCCGCCTCGCCGACGACGGGTTCGACGCGGGCCATCAGATCGGCTTCAGTTTGTCGTCCCCGGGCTCGTAACACTGGCCGCCCATCAGCGCGTCCTGGATGGCGTCCTCGACGGCGCCGGCGTCGGCGCCGGTCTGGTCGACGACGGTTTCGATCAGTTCCGCCCGGTCGGCGCCGTCGCCGTCGTCGAGGGCCCCCATCGCGTCCAGCAGCACCTCGTCCAGCGGGGCGTCGGCGGCGGCCTCCGCGTCCTCCGCGTCCTCGTCCTCGTCGCCGTCGTCGCTCTCGGCGGCGGCGTCGTCCGCGGGTTCGTCGTCCGTCGCGGCCGCCTCGTCCGCTGCCGGCTCGTCCGCTGCGTCGTCGGCCGTCGGTTCGGGGTCGGGTTCGGTCGCCGCGTCGGCGTCCGTGGCAGACGCCTCGGCGCTGGCCGCCGCGGCGCCGCCCTCGGCCGCCTCCCCGTCCGGCGACTCGACTTCCGTGCCGGTCGAGAACTCCGTGCCGTACTCCGCCTCGATCTCCTGGCGCTCCTCCTCGTCGAACTCGTACATCTCGTCGGTGTTCGCGGTGGCCTCGTCGGGGTCGGCGGTGGCGTCGGCCCCGGCGTCGTCGGACTCGACGACGGTCTCGGTCCCGATGGACCCGCCCTCGAAGTCGCCGAGTTCGTCGTCCTCGTCGGCCGGTTCTGGCTCCGCCTCGCCCGTCTCGGCGGCGTCGTCCGTGGTCGCCTCGGCCGTCGGCGTCGCGTCCACGTCGGCGTCGGCGTCGGCGTCGGCGGACCCCCCCGCGTCGGCGCCGTGGGTGACCGTCCCGCTCTCCGAGGCCGTCTCCGCGTCGCTCGTCGCGTCGGCGACGTCCGCCGTCGCTCCGCTCGCCGTCAGGACCTCGGGCGCGTCCGCCTGGAGAGCAGCGGTGTCGACGCGTTCCGTCGCCGGGTCGTCCGGCGCGCGGTCCAGTCCACGGACCTCCTCGCGCTCGCCGGCGACGACGCTCGCGACGTCGACGGCCAGCGTCCGCAGCGCGTCGAGGTACGGTTCGTTCGTGCCGTAGTGATCGACCGCGAGCGTCACGCCGTCTGCCAGTTCGTGGGGGACGCCCCCGTCGACGAGCGCCGCCCGGAGGTCGTCGCCGCGCTCGGACCGGCCCAGCGCGTCCGCGACCACGCCGACCCGGTCCAGGGTGTGTTCGGCGGCGGTCACCGCCCAGCGGTCGCGGTCCTCCGCCGTGACCTCCGTGATGGTCTCCGGGCGCACCGAGGTGAACGTCCGGTCGGAGTCGTCCGGCTGGAACGTCCGGGCCTTCCCCGTGACGGCGACGAACGCGGGCGGGTCGACGGACTCCAGGAAGGCGAGTTCGTCGGGCTGGTACTGCCCGGCGTAGACGACGAACGCGCCCGTCGGGTCGACGACGCGGGCGCGCAGGACGTCCTCGCTGACCGACTCCGTCTCCGTGAGGACGCCGACGAAGTACAGGCGGTTGATCCGGGCGCCGCCCGGCGTGACCACGTAGTTCGGGGCGCGTTCCTCGTCGGACTCGGAGTACTCCAGGTCGGCGTCGTCGAACTCCGCGGCGAACACCCGGTGGGCGACCTCGCGGTTACCGGGCGTGCTCATGCGTCCACCTCCGAGAGGAGGGCCGCGGCGCGGTCGGCCGGGTCGTCGTCGACCCGTTCGAACGTCGTCGCGTCGAGGTTCGCGCCGTAGTCGTCGACCGAGAGGTGCCCCCGGACGCGGTAGTCGTGGCCGACGATGGTGTCGGCGATGGCCTCGGCGACGACGGACTTGTCCATCGCGTCGCGGGCGGCCTCGCGGGCGGCGTCGACGCCGCCGCCGTACACCTCAGCGGTGAGTTCGTCGTCCAGGATCACCGTCGCCGTCGCAGTGCCGTCGTCGAGGATCGCCTTCACGCGGAGGTCGTCCTCGCCGTCGACGTCGCCGTGGGAGCGACACTGGCCGTTCTGGACGACGCGGCCACACTCCGGACAGCGCTCGATGAGCCCGG
>CAZIVN010000036.1:6801-13673 GCA_964542685.1 uncultured Halobacteriales archaeon | reverse complement strand
CGTGACGACGGCGGCGGCGCTGGACCACGTCCGCCACATCGCCCAGAGCCTGGAGTCGGCCGAGGAGCAACTGCTGGTCGCGCCGCCGGAGTGTCACGACTGTGGCTTCGACGGCTTCGACGACCCCGTCAACCGGCCCTCACGCTGTCCGGAGTGCAAGAGCGAGGCCGTCGAGGAACCCGCGTTCACCGTCGAGTGAGGGTCGCGATGCGACCCGTCCGAAAGGGTTAAAAGTGCGGAGTTCGAATATGTAAGTGAAGAATTAACTCAATCGAAATGATAACTCTTTTCCGGTAGCGGCCGCTATCGTTCTATCCCGGTACACGAGCCCCGTACCGGTCGTTCGCGGCAGGACGCACTGTGTCACGACCAGTCACTACGCTACCGACATGACAGATCACACGATACCCACGACACCCGCCAGCGACACCACCCACGCCAGCGACCTCGCCCTCGCGGCTCCCACGAGGAGTCCCGTCGACGAACCCGTCACGGTGCGCGTCACCGGCGCACCGCCCGGCGAGACCGTGACCGTCGCGGCGTCGACGGTCGACGCCGCGGGCCACACCTGGGATTCGACCGCGACCGTCCGGGCCGACGACGAGGGCGTCGTCGACCTGACGAGGGACGCGCCCGAGTCGGGAACCTACGACGGCGTCGCCCCGATGGGGTGGTGCTGGTCGATGCGCTCGGACGACGAGGAGGCGCTCGTCACCGACCTGATGGACGGGTCACCGATCACCGTCACGCTGCGCGCGACCGTCGACGACGCCAGCGTCGAGCGAACGATAACGCGGACCGTCGTCCCCGAGAGCGTCGACCGCACCGCCGTCGAACGGGACGACCTCGCCGGGACCGTCTTCGAACCTCCGGGCGAGGGTCCACACCCCGGCGTCCTCGTCCTGCACGGCTCCAGCGGGCGTCCCGCGCTGTTCAGAGCCGGCTTGCTCGCCGCCCACGGCTTCGCGACGTTCGCCGTCCACTACGCCGGCGACGGGGCCCCGGTCGGCGACGGCATCCGGCGCGTACCGCTCCCGTACTTCGACCGGGCCGCCGACTGGTTCGCCGACCGTTCGGCCGTCACCGGCGACGGCCTCGGTGTCGTCGGGCACTCCTGGGGCGCGCTCGCGGCCCTCCTTGTCGGCGCCCGAGCCGACTGGGTCGACGCCGTCGTCTCCTACAACGGGAGCGGCGTCGTCTGGAACACGCCAAGCGGCGATCCGGCCTGGGTCGACGCCGACGGCGACCCACTGCCGTACGTCCCGGGAGGGTCGAAGCCGACGCTGTGTGAGGGCCAACTCGACGACGCCGACCCCGAGACGGTCGCCGCGGCGACGATTCCCGTCGAGGAGACAGCGGCCCCGGTGTTGCTGATCTCCGGCGGCGAGGACCCCGTCTGGCCCGCCCGTCGACTCTCCGAGCGGGCCGCCGAGAGGCTCCGCGAGGCCGAGTTCGACCACGCGTTCGTCCACCTGACATACGACGACGCCGGCCACTTCGTCACGCCGCCGTACCTACCGAAGAACCACCCCATCTTCGGCGGGAGTGCGCGGGACATCGCCGCGGCGGACGCCGACGCCTGGCCGCACGTCCTGGCGACGCTCCGGGACGGACTCGACGCCGCGGAGGGCCAGCGATGACCGTCACGATTCTCGCACCCTGGTGTGGCCTGCGGGAGCGGAGCGACGACTCACGGAGTGACGCGGAGGACGACTGTGACGACGACGAAGCGCCGCCAGCCACGGAGGCGTGAGATGCCCGACGAACTCAGACTCGACGTCCCAGAGACCGTCCGGCGCGACGAGCGGTTCGTCCCGCGAGTCGAGGGGCTGACCCCCGGCGAGCGCGTCGAACTGACCGCCGAGACGAGCGACGAGGCGGGTCGCTGGGCCTCGCAGGCGACGTTCGAGGCCGACGACGGCGTCGTGGACCTCGCGGAGACGGCTCCGGTCGAAGGAAACTACGAGGGTGTCGATCCGACGGGACTCCTCTGGTCGATGGAACGCGACGACGGCGCGAACCGCCGCGTCGACGGCTGGGACCCGCTCGGGAGCCACGACGTCCGGGTCACCGCCACCCCGGCGAACGGGTCGAGCGCCGCCGCGGACCGGACGGCCACCGCCACGGTGACCGTCCGCCACGCCGACCCCGGCGTCACCCGCCACGAGGCCGGGAGCGCGGCCGACGAGGCGCCGTTCGGTGCCTGGTTCGAACCGCCCGGCGACGGCCCGCACCCGCCGGTGCTGGTCCTGCACGGCTCCGGCGGACGGGTCCTGGAGGGGATCGCCGCCCTGTTCGCCAGCGAGGGGTTCGCCGCCTTCGCACTCCAGTACCTCGGCGCCGGGGACCTGCCAGAACGGCCCGTGAGCGTCCCGCTGTCGGACGTCGACGCGGCCGTCGACTGGTTCCTCGCGCGTTCCACCGTCGCGGCCGACGACGGGTACGGTGCCTACGGCGTCTCGATGGGCGCACAACTGGCGTTCGTCCTGGCGAGCCGGGACGACCGCGTCGCGGCTCTCGTCTCCGACAGCGGGAACCACGTGTGTTTCGAGAGCGGCGCGGGCGGCGCCTGGCGCGAGGACGGCACGGACCTCCCGCGGATCGGGATTCCCGACGCGCCGCCCGACGCCTGGGACCGGCCGGTCGTCGACGCACACGACGAGGCCGTCGACCGGAGCGACATGTGGCTCGGGATGCTCGCGGCCGAGTCGACGGAGACTCGCCGGGCGGCGACGCTCCCCGTCGAGGAGAGCGACGCGCCCCTGCTCTTGCTGTCGGGCAGCGACGACGCCCAGTGGCCGTCCGAGACGTTCCACGAGACCCTGTTGGCGCGCCTCGACGCACTCCGGTACGACCCACCCTGCGAGCACCTCCGGTACCAGGGTGCCGGGCACGGCATCGGAGCCCCCGGGACGCCGACGACCTGGCGGCCGGCCCGGGACGACCAGTTCCTGGCGAGCGGCGGCGACCCCGCCGCCCACGCCCGCGCCCGGCGCGACGCGTGGCCGCAGGTCGTGGAGTGGTTCGAGACGGCGCTGCGATAGTCGCGGCGTCCTGCCGTCAGAGGATGACGTTGGACTCGGAGGAGAGGTCGCCGTCGTCGTCGGTGCCGCCCCGGTCGACGAACGCGTACGTCTCGTCGTCGAGGTGGACGGTGCCGTCGGCGACCCGGACCGCGACGGCTTCGAGCGTCGCTCCCTCGCAGGGGCCATGGGTACACAGCCCCGAGTCGGCGTCGAACATCGCGCCGTGGTTCGCACACAGCACCTCGCCGTCCCGGACCGGGGCGCCCGACCCCTTGTCCAGCGGGATGTGGGTGAGGTGCTGACAGTAGTTGCGCCACGCGCGGACGCCCTCGTCCGTGTCGACGAGGATGGCCTCTACCTCGTCGCCGCTCGCGCGGTCCCGCAGCGTCACCAGTAGCGTGTCGTCGGCCGGAACCTCGGCGACGGGCACCATCGCGTCGCCGGCCGCGTCGTCGCTCATGCCCGAATCGAGTGGCCGGAGCCACCTGAACCGCTCGGTCGACACTAGCTACCTTGCCACCCCCTATTTGTGCCAGTCGCCGGTGGGAGGGACACATGCAACGGCGCACCTACATCGCGTCGCTGACGGTCGCGACTGCAGGGAGCATCGCCGGCTGTTTCGGAAACGGCGGCGACAGTGGAGACGGAGGCGGCGAGGACGACGACGGTAACGGCGAGGACGGCGGCGACGGCGAGAACGGCGGTGACGGGATGGACCCGACCGACACGCCCGTCGAGACCGACGCCTCCGAGGACGGCGGCGCCGGGACCGAGACCGGCGACCAGGGGACCGAGCCCGGCGACGAGGAGACGGAGACCGACACCGAAACCGAGGGCGGGACGACGCTGGAGGAACGCTGGCGGACGGAGATCGACGTCCAAACCGGGCGTTACGAAGCGGACGCGACGGCCGACGGCGTCGTCGTCGCCAACGGCAGCGGCGTCCTCTCGCTGACGGCCGGTGGCGACCGTCGCTGGCACTGGGCGGAACCGACCTCGTTCGACGACCCCGGGTTCGACGGTGTCACCGTCCAGGGTGAGACGGTGTTCGCCGGTACCGACCAGGAAGGCGTCATCGCGGCGCTCGACGCCGATGGCGGCGACGTCCTGTGGCGCCGGGACCGTACGAGCGGTTCCCAGCAACAGGGCATCGGCCTGACCGCCGTGCCGGTCGGCGACTACCTCGCGACCAAGGTTCTGGACCCGGAGCTCTCGGTTCTGGACCCGGCGACCGGCGAAACCGTCACCGCCATCGACGCGGTCGAACCGCTCAACGCCGTCGGCTACGACGGGACGCTCGTCGTGCCGACCCTCGACGGGACGGTCGCGTTAGACCCCGCCAGCGGCGATGAGGTGTGGCGTGCCCCGGACGCCAAGATCGGCGTGGCGGCCACCCGCGTCGGCAGCGTCATGATCGCCGACACTCCCGGCGGCGGGCAGGTCCTCGGCGTCGACCTCGACGCCCGCGAACAGGCCTGGACGGCGGAGTTGCCCGACGACGCGATCCCGCGGATCGGCGACGGGCACGCCGTCGTGCAGTGGCGCCTCTCGGGCGAGTCCACCGCGACGCTGCGGCGGATCGACCCCGCGGACGGGTCGACGGTCTGGGAGGGGTCGTTCGGACCGCGGCGGGTTCCGTTCACCCCGGTCGTCAGCGACGGCTTCGTCGTCGTCGACGGCAACGAGGGGTACGTGGCGTTCGACGCCGAGAACGGGGACCGACTCGGGAGCGCCAGTACGGCCGAGTCCCGCGTGCCGGCCGCCACGGCCGACGCCGGCGTCTTCTACGCCTGTGGCGCCGAGGTCGTCGCCTACTCGCTCTGAGCGTCGCCGACTGCGGGGGACACTGGCCGCCGGGCGCCCCGGCGAGCGATCACTCGTCGTCGTAGTGACGGTCCTCGACCAGGCGGTCGAATTTCGTCGCGAGCAACTCCGTCAGCGGGCCGCCGCCGACGTCGATGCCGTCGAGCGTGTCGACGGGACGGATCTCCCACGTGGAGTTCGTGAGGAACGCCTCCTCGGCCTCCCGGACGGTTTCGACGTCGTAGCGGCCGGTGTAGACGGGGACGTCGAGGTCGGCGGCCAGTTCGAGGACGACCGCGCGGGTCACGCCAGGTAGCAGTGGAACGTCCGTGCTGGGCGTGTACAGACCGTTCTCGCCGACGAAAAAGAGGTTGCTCGCGGCGCCCTCCGCGACGTGGCCGTCCGGGCCCCGGACCAGGGCCTCGTCGGCGTCGTACAGTTCCTCGCGGGCGAGGATGCTGTTGAGGTAGTTGTGGGTCTTGGCGTCGGCCGGCAGGGCCTCGGACGCCGGTTTGCGCGTCTTGACCGTCTGGACCGTCGCCGGACCGTCCCACACCGGCGTCCCGTCGACGCCGCCACGGGGCAGCGGCGAGACGTAGACGACGACGGTCGGGTCGTCGACCGGCCCGGGCGTGAGTTTCCCGGGCTGGGCCCCTCTCGTGACCGAGAGTTTCACGTACGCCTCGGTCAGGTCGTTCGCCGAGAGCGTCGCGTCGATTCTGGCCCGCAGGTCCGCCCGCGAGATGCCGTGGTCGAGACCGAGCGTCTCGCAGGTGGCCGCGAGGCGGTCCGCGTGCCGTGCCCACTCGAAGACGTCGCCGCCGTAGGCCCGCAGCGTCTCGAAGGCGCCGTCGCCGTACATGAACCCGCGGTCCCGGACGCTGACCGTCGCCTCCGGGGCCGGCACCAGGTCGCCGTCGACGTGGTAGACGAGGTCGTCGGCCGCGCCGACTTCGGGGGTCGTCGAGTCGTCGCCCGGGTCGCGGTCGTCGTCCTCGCTCACGCCCGTTCCCTCCGGCAGATCCCGAGGAAGTTCTCGATCATCGCCTTGCCGATGGAGAGGTCGACGGCCTCGCCGCGCTCCGGTTCCTCGACGGGGCCCGTGAGGATGCTCTCCGGGTGGAACTGCACGCCGACGTGGGGTCGGTGGCGGTGGCGGACCGCCATGACGACCCGGCGCTCGTCGTCAGTGTGGGCGGTCTCGACGACGTTCTCGGGGAGGTCAGGGCGGTCGACCGACAGGGAGTGGTAGCGCCCGACGCGGAGCCGGTCGGGCAGGCCCGCGAACACCCCCTCGCCGTCGTGGGTGACGATCGAGGGTTTCCCGTGGACGACCGTCGGCGCCTGGCCGACGGGCGCGCCGTTTGCCGAACACAGCGCCTGGTGGCCGAGACAGACGCCCAGCGTCGGGTAGCCCAGTTCCGCGAACAGCGTCTCGGAGACGCCGGCCTCGCCGGGCGTGCCGGGGCCGGGCGAGACGACGACGCCGTCGGGATCCATCGCGCGCACCTCGGCCGCCGTGACCGCGTCGTTGCGCCGCACCGTCACCGCGTCGGCCAGTTCGCCGACGTACTGGACGAGGTTGTACACGAACGAGTCGTAGTTGTCGACGACGAGCATCTCGGTCACGACGGACCACCCCCGTCACGGCGGTCGGCGCCGTCGTCCGGGCGACCGCCGTCCGTCTCGGGCGCGCTCTCGACGACGAGGTGGCCGTCGCCCAGCGCCTCGTCGACGGCGGTCACCAGGGCCCGGGCCTTGTCCAGGGTCTCGACGTACTCGCGGGCCGGTTCGGAGTCGTGGACGATGCCGGCGCCGACTCGCAGGCCGTACTGCTCGCCGGTCCGGGTCAGTGTCCGGATGACGATGTTCAGCGTGGCGCGGTCGTCGAACCCGAACAGCCCCATCGATCCCGTGTAGGGGCCGCGCCGCGTGCGTTCGACCTCGTCGATGATCGCCATCGTCTCCGGTTTCGGTGCGCCGGTGATGGTCCCGCCGGGCAACGTCGCGGCGACGGCGTCGACGAGCGACGCCCCGTCGCCC
>CAZIVN010000036.1:5412-6791 GCA_964542685.1 uncultured Halobacteriales archaeon | reverse complement strand
TGCATCACCTCCGAGTAGCGGTCGACGCGGCGGTACTCGCTGACATCGACGCTGCCGTACTCGCTGACTTTCCCGAGGTCGTTGCGCTCCAGGTCGACCAGCATCGCGTGTTCCGCCCGCTCTTTCTCGTCGCTGTCCAGGTCCTCGGCCAGCCGTTCGTCCTCGGCCTCGGTGCCCCCCCGTGGCCGCGTCCCGGCGATGGGTTCGGTCCGGACGCCGTCGCCGTCGACGTCCAGCAGCAACTCCGGGCTCGCGCTGACGAGGTCGACGCCGGGGAACTCGAACAGGCCGGAGTACGGCGCCGGGTTCACCTCGCGGAGCGCGTCGTAGGCCGCGACGGGGTGGACCGCCGCCGGCGCGACGAGTCGCTGTGAGACGTTCGCCTGGAACGTGTCCCCCGCGCGGACCCGCTCTTTGACCGTCCGGACCCGGTCCTCGAACGCCGCCCGGCCGCAGTCGCTCTCGAAGGTCGCCGTCGGCGCGGACGCCGGCGGTGGACCGACGTCGGGCGAGCCGGTTTCGATCCGCTCGACCAGTTCGAGCGCCCGGTCACGGCCCGCGTCGTAGCCCGCCGCGGCCGGCGGGCAGGCGACGACGCGAAGCGTCACTTCGCCCTCCGTCGGCGCCTTCCAGGCGGCCAGGCGGTCGTAGACGGCGACCTGGAGTCGCGGGAGGCCGCGCTCGGCGACGGTCGTGTCGGGCAGCGACTCCAGTTCCCGGGCGACGTCGTACGAGAGCCAGCCGACGGCACCGCAGGGGTACGGCACCGTACAGTCACCGCGAACGAGCGTCTCGTCGTCGAGCAGTCCCTCCAGGGCCGCGAGACTCGGCGAGGGGTCGGCGTACGGCCGGTCGTAGGCCTCGGGGTCGCGGACGACGGCGTCGGGGCCGACCGTCAACCGGTCGACCGGGTCGACGCCGAAGTACCCCCACCCGGCCTGGCCGCCGGTCGTCTCCAGGAACGCGCCGCCCCGTTCGGCCGCGTTGCGGGCCCGTCGGTACGCCTCGAAGGGGTCCGTGACGGTCAGTCGAAGTTCGACCGGGATCCGGTCGGTCGGCGCCGCGTCGCGTGCGAGTCGCTCGAAGGTCTCGCGCTCGGTGACGACCGTCGGATCCGACATGAGTCGAGAAACGAACCCGGGCCCTACCACGTTTTCGGTTGAGGCGTGGGCTACCGGTCTTCTGCCTGTTCGATCCAGTTGCCGATGCGGTTCGCCGAGAGGTCGGTCGCCGCGGCCAGGTCCTCCGCGTCGGCGCCGGCCAGGTCCGCGACGGAACCGACCCCCGCGTCGCGGAGTCGCTGGGCGTAGGCCGGACCGACCCCCTTTATTTCCTCGAGGTCGTCGCCGTCGTCGGACCCCTCCGTGTCGGCGGCCTCG
>CAZIVN010000036.1:0-5312 GCA_964542685.1 uncultured Halobacteriales archaeon | reverse complement strand
GCGGCCTCGCTCCCGGCATCGGCGGCCTCGCTCCCGGCATCGGCGGCCTCGCTCCCGGTTGGCTCGGAGTCGGCCGCCTCACCGGCGTGTCCCTCGGACGCCGTACCGTGGTCGGAGCCGGCGCCAGCCGGTGTCTCGGAGTCGGGTGCCTGTCGGTCCGTCCCGGCGCCAGCGCCGGCGGAGTCCGCGCGATTCGGCTCTCCGGGGTCCTGCTCGACGGTGACGCCGACGTCGCGACGCTGATTGGGGTCCCGGTCCGACCCGCCGAGCCCCAGAATCGACTTCAGTTTTTTCAGCAGTGCCATCGTGTCGTGGTAGCGGGTCACGACACTTAAATCGTCGCCGACGGGGGTGTCGCGGACGCCCGCTCCGACCGCTAGAGACGCTCGCGCAGCGCCTCGTTCATCGCCTCGACCGGAGCCTCTCGGCCGGTCCAGCGTTCGAACGCGGCGACGCCCTGGTACAGGAGCATCCACGCCCCGTCGACGGTCGTCGCGCCGGCCGCAGCGGCCTCTCTCAGGAGGCGCGTCTCCAGGGGCGCGTACACCGCGTCCAGCACCGTCAGGTCCCCGTGCAGTGCGTCGGCCGGCACCGGCGAGTCGTCTTCCTCCATGCCGACGGTGGTCGCGTTGACCAGGACGCCCGCGTCCCCGAGGAACTCCGGAGTCGCGGCCAGGCCGCCGGCCGTCGCGTCCGGAACGATCCCCGCCACCTCCTCGGCGCGCTCGACGGTTCGGTTCGCGATTCGGACCGTCGCACCCGCGTCGGCCAGCCCGACGGCGACGGCCCGCCCGGCGCCGCCGGCTCCGACGACGACCGCCGTCGCACCGTCCAGGTCGGCACCGCCCTGCTCGACGAGCGCCCGCCGGGCCCCCGCGGCGTCCGTGTTGTGGCCGGTCGGCTCCGACCCGCCGAAGTCGACGGTGTTGACCGCACCGATTCGACCCGCGAGGTCGTCGGTCGCGACCCGGTCGGCGACGCGGGTCTTGAACGGCACCGTCACGTTGAGGCCGGCGACGCCCAGCGCTTCCGCCCCGGACAGCGCCGTCGCGAGGTCCTCCGGCGCCGGTTCGAACGTGACGTACCGGGCGTCGACTCCCAGGGCCTCGTAGGCCGCCTCGTGCATCGGCGGCGACAGCGAGTGCCCGACGGGGTTGCCCAGCAGACCGTAGACGTCCACGTCCGGGCGGAGGGACGACGCCGACACAAAGGTTCGGGTCCGGAGCGACACCGGAGCAGGTGCCGACGCTCGTCAGTCGGCGGCCGGTTCCCCGCGTCCGACGGCCTCACCGACCGTGCCGGCAGTCCGCCGGAGGAGGTCCGCCAGCGCCTCCCGACGGAGCACCAGGAGGCCGACCGAGAGAACGAGGTAGACGGCCGTGTACGCCAACAGCAGTTCGATCTCGTCGAGTGGCAGCGTGATCCACTCCCGGATCACGAAGAACTCCAGCAACACCTGCGAGAGGAACAATCCGAGCAGCGCCACGGCCTCTCGGCCGGAGATGCGAAAGTTCACGAGGATGGCGATGGCGAACAGCGACTGGGCGGCCGTGATCCAGATTTCGGCGGCCTGCTTGGCGTCGAACCCCAGTTGTCCGTACCGGCCCAGCGCGATGGAGTAGACGACGACGAGCGTCCCGATCAGCAGCGTCCACTGGTTGAGCTTCGAGGAGATCAGGGCGTTGAACCCCGCCGTCGAGCGGGCCTTGTTCACGAGGTAGATGACGACGATCAGTTCGGGCGACTCGGAGGCCAGCGGTGCGATCCACTGGATCATGAAGAAGGAGGGCACGCCGACCGCGGTCCCCAGCACCTCCAGGCCGTGGGCGAACACCTCGACGGCGGTGAAGATCAGCAGTCCGGAGTACCCAAACAGCAGGATCACCGTCGTTACGCGCTTGGGTTTGGGGAACGCCTGGAGGTAGTTCGGCACGCCGACGTGTTCCTCGGCGGGGTCGACGTCTCCACGGAGCACGACGACGATGTAGGCGACGTAGATGCCGACCAGCACCAGCATGTCCAGCGCGTCGATACCGCCGCTGAGCGGCACGAGGAACGCCCACAGCGTCGCCAGCAGGAGGAACGTGATCTCCAGGGCGATGTCCCGGTCGATGATCACGGTGTCGGCGAGGAACCCCTCGTTGCGCTCGACGGCGGTGTCCATCATCGACTTCGACCGATAGATGGTAAACAGCGTGATGCCGGCCCAGCCGATGCCGATCAGGATGCGGTTGGCGCCGGTCATGTTGGCGACCGCGAGGTTGCCGGCCTCGACGCCCTCGGGCGTGCCGGCGAACTGGCCGGCGTCCCAGGCGTACAGTGCGTCGACCGCGTACTCCGGCGCGACCGCGAGCACCGCCAGGACGGCGATCGCGAAGGCCCGCGGGACGTCCTTCTCGGCGGTCTCTGCGGCCCACGCCAGCAGGAACGACGCTCCGAGGATTGCCAGGCCGCTGACGCCCGCCCACCCGAGGATCTCGCCGGTCGACAGCGCTTCCATGTGCTCGATCGCCGGCGGGTGGACCTCGGGCCAGAACACCACGCCCGGCGCCAGGTCGAGGAGTAGTCCGTTGAGCCAGACCAGCATCCACGGCAGCGTCAGCGCGACCGCCGCCGCGATCATCCGTTTGGCGCCCCTGTTCGACCCACTCATCGGTTCGGTCCTCCGTCGGTGGCTCCTGTCAGTGTCATCGGGATCCCCGGGTCGGTAATCGTCCCTACCGAGCGGCGCCTCCGGTATAAACTACAAGATTTCGGCGCTACGGCCGATATCCGGCGTCTCAGCCCCGGAAACGTCCGGTGATGGGGTTCGGCGGCTCGACGGCAGATGTGCCGTCTCGACGCCGCTATCGGGCGTCAGTGGCCAGTACGGGTGGTAACGCCGTTCGTTCCGGGAAGCACGCGCGGCGAGGCCGCCGCTCGCACTGCCGGACAGAAGTCACGGCCAGCGAACTCGCCGACGGCCGGCGAGTTCGTTCGAATCGTACTGTCCGGTAGTATCAGGCGTCCTCGACGGCGGCCGCCGGGGCGTGTCGTTTCACGCTGTCGATGCCCCGCCTGGCGCCCTGTTTCGTGACGTACCCCTCACCGCTGTCGGCGATGATCTCGCCGTTCGGGGCGACGAGACGCCACCGCCACTCGCCGGCGTTGTCCTCGTACACCTCGAACCGCGGTTCGCTCGGCATACGGAGTCGGTCGAACGCGCGTCGGAAACCGCTTTCGCGGCCGACCGGGAGGGCGCGACTCCCCGCATCCGCCACCACCGCGCCGACGGACCGACGCGCTTTAGCGCCCGTCTCCCCCAGCCCCGACCGTGATCGCCATCGTCGTCAGCGAGGCCGACGCGGCCTCCGAACACGTGGGAAACCACCTGCTCCAGCGGGCCGACTGGGAGACACACACCGACGACGACCGCCCGGCGGGCGAGGGCGGCGGGACGGTGTACCGGACCGACGGGTTCGAACTCCGGACGTTCGCGGCCCTGCACCTCCACCTCGAGGACGTCGCCGAGACCTTCGCCGACCCCGACGCCCTGGTGTTCGCCTCCAGACACTCCGGCGAGACGGGCCCGTTGCTCAGCGCCCACTTCACCGGGAACTTCGGGCCGGCGGAGTACGGCGGCGCGGACGGCGAACTGGCCGCGGCCTGCCCGGGCCTGCACCGCCGCGTCGTCGCCGCACTCGACGTGTACGCGCCCGAGGGCTACGAGGTCGGCGTCGAGTGTACCCACCACGGTCCCTCCTCGGTGGGCGTCCCGTCGATGTTCGTCGAACTCGGCAGCAGCGAGTCGGAGTGGGAGGACCCGGCGGGCGCGCGAGCGGTCGCCGACGCGATCCTCGACCTCCGGGGCGCCCCGGTCGGCACGGACCGCGCGGTCGTCGGGTTCGGCGGCGGCCACTACGCACCGCGGTTCGAACGCGTCCTCCGGGAGACCGAGTGGCCCGTCGGCCACGTCGCCGCCGACTGGGCGCTCTCGGAGATGGACCGCCCCGAGGACGCCCGCGCGACGGTTCGAGCGGCGTTCGAGGCGAGCGACGCCGACCACGCACTGATCGACGGCGACTACCCGGCCCTGGAGCGGACGATATCGGACCTCGGCTACCGGGTCGTCTCGGAGACCTGGCTCCGGGCGGTCGACGACCGCGCGCTCTCGACGGTCGACCGTCTGGAGACGGACCTGTGTCCCGTCGCGGAGGGCCTCCGCTTTGGCGACGTCCGGACCGAGGCGTTCGTCGTCGTCGACCTGCCGGCCGCCCTCCTGGCCGCGGCCCAGGGCGTCGACGACGACGCGGCGCGAGCGGCCGTCGAGGCGGAGACCGTCGCCTTCGAGACGGAACACGGCGGCACGCGCGCAACAGGCCGGGCGGCCGTTCCCGCCCCCGCCGCGCGCGAGCGACTGGTCGACGCGCTCGCCGAGGTCCTCCGGGAGCGGTACGACGCCGTCCGGGTCGAGGACGACGCCGTCGTCGCGGAGGAAACGGCGTTCGACCCCGAGCGCGCGCGAGCGCTCGGCGTGTCGGACGGCCCGAAGTTCGGACGCCTGGCCGACGGGCAGTCGGTCGAGGTCGACGGCGACGAGATCGATCCATCGGCAGTCCGAACGGAACGGGTCGACCGGTTTCCCGTGTGACCGTGTCGCACACGGCGACGGTCACAGACCGGCGATATCCTGCGATTTCTCGAGTCCGGTCTGTGGAATGCACTACTTGAATGGACGGAACGAACTCCGTACGCTTGCCGAGTATATACGATATCCGACTTTTTCGGCGGGAGTACGGAGTCCCCGAGACGTCCCCGTAGCGACGGTCTCGATGTAATGATTCCGTCAGACGGACGTCTGACAAAGGGGGAAAGATAATTAACCTGGGTGTTTTACGCCGGTTCAAGGATGGATTCGATCGTTGACGAGGCCATCGACGAAGCGGAGGATGGGGACGTGCCGGATGAGGAGTTCCGGGACGATGGCGGCGACGAACCACACCCGACGGGTGAGATGACCGACGAGGAACTGAAGGACGTTCTCGACGACCTTCAGACCAACATCACGGTCGTCGGCTGTGGTGGCGCCGGCGGCAACACGGTCAACCGGATGTTCGATGAGGGCATCCACGGCGCAAAGCTCGTCGCGGCCAACACCGACGTGCAACACCTGGTAGAGATCGAGGCGGACACGAAGATCCTGATGGGCGAGCAGAAGACCGGCGGACGGGGCGCCGGGTCGCTGCCGCAGGTCGGCGAGGAGGCCGCCATCGAGTCACAGGAGGAGATCTACGACTCCATCGAGGGGTCGGACATGGTGTTCGTCACCGCCG
>CAZIVN010000035.1:5397-13868 GCA_964542685.1 uncultured Halobacteriales archaeon | reverse complement strand
GCCTCGACGTCGCCGATGCGGTTGACGTGGGCCTTGATCTCGACGCCCTCCTGCGCGAGGAGTTTCTTCGCGATGGCGCCGGCGGCGACCCAGTTGACCGTCTCGCGGGCCGACGAGCGCCCGCCGCCACCCCAGTTGCGGGTCCCGAACTTCGCCGAGTAGGTGAAGTCGCCGTGACTCGGCCGGGGTGCCGTCACGAACGGTTCGTACTTCCCGGACCGGGCGTCCTTGTTCTCGATGACCATCCCGACCGGCGTCCCGGTGGTGTAGCCGTCCTGCAGGCCCGAGTTGATCGTCACGGCGTCGGGTTCGTCCCGACTCGTCGTGATCATCGACTGGCCGGGCTTGCGCCGGTCCAGTTCCCGCTGGATCTCCTCCTCGGACAGCTCCAGGCCCGCCGGACAGCCCGAGACCGTGGCGCCCATCGCCGGCCCGTGGCTCTCGCCGTAGGTGGTCACCTGGAACAGTCGCCCGAACCGGTTCCCGTTCATACCTGCCCGTGGTCGCTCCGGGGGTTTAGTCCTTTCAGGATGGGCGCGTCTGTGCACCAGTGGGCAGAGTCGTCCATCGGCACCGCCGCGTCACTCGCCACCGGCGAGCGCGTCCAGCCGAACCGAGCCGAACGGCACCAGCGCCTCGCGGGGGTGCAGACCGCCGTGCATCCCGACGAGGTCCAGGTCGCCCATCTTCCCGCCCTGGTCGTACCAGGTCATCCCCTCGCGAGACACGACCAGCAGGTCGCCACAGCGACGCTCGAACGTCTCCGAAGGCGCCTCCGGGCCCCAGAGGTCCTGGTCGAGCGCTTCCTCGCGGGTCAGTACCAGCGCGTCCAGGCGGTCGGTGAGGTGCGACTGGAGGGCGTCGCGCTCGCCCTCGCGCACCCGGAGGTGGCAGTTCCGTGGCCCGCCCAGCACCAGCGGTTCGCCGTGGCGGTCCAGTTCCACGGCGTCGTCCACGACGGGGTCGGAAAGCAGGTCGACCCGCGCCTCGGGGGCGGTGTCGACCTGCCCGTGGTCGGCGACGGTCAGGAGGAGCGTCGACTCGGCAACCTCGGCGTCCAGTTCGTCGACGAGTTCCCGCTCCAGTGCGGCCGACAGCGTCGTCAGTTCTGCGTCGTGACGGTCCGACCTGGTGCCCTCGACGTGGGCCGCCGTGTCCACGTTCGGGTAGTACGCGTACACGTAGCTCGGGCCGTCCTCGGCGGCCGCGTCCTGGAGCGTTCGCCGGAGCGTCAGCGCGAAGTCGGCCGTCGAGTCGTACGTCCGACCGCGCGCCCCCGAAAGCGACGCCTCGCTGTAGCCGTCGCCGAGGTGGCCCTGGACCGCGTGGCTGGACACGCCCCGGTCGGCGAGACGCTCGTAGGTCGTCTCGCGTTCGAACAGTTCCTCGGCGGGCCAATCGGGCGGGTCGCCCGTGCCGACCGTCTCGTACGGCAGCGTCTGGAACACCTCGTCGTACCGGTCGTCGTAGGCGTCCCAGCCGAGCACGCCGTGTTCGACCGGCGTCCGTCCGGTGTGCATCGTCGTGACGCAGGCGGCCGTCTCGGTCGGATACGTCCCGGTCAGTGGTGTCACCCGGCCGCGGTCCGCCAGGCGGTCGAAGAAGGCGTACGCGCCGCGGGCTTCCCGGAACTGCTCGTAGCCGAACGCGTCGACCAGCAGGACGACGACCGTGTCGACGTCCGTGTCGACGCCCGCGAGAACGTCCTCGGGGAGCGACCGGTCGAGGTCCGCGCCCAGTACCGACGCGGCCGTCCCCGGGACGTTCGCGAAACAGTAGCCGTCGTAGTCCGGGCGGACGTACCCCTCGGCGACCGTCCGCGAGCGGAGCTGCTCGGCCAGGTCCGTTCGGTCCATGGGCGTCGGTCGGCCGGGTGGGACAAAACCCGACCGGTCGTGCAGAGACGCTCGGACCGACACGCCGGGCACGGCCGCCGGTTCGTCCACCCGCGAGGGGTCTAAACGACCGATTAAGGGCCGACCCGAACCCGTGGGCCGGTGTTTTCGCAGTGTGTCACGGCGTTAAACGTTACAATAATGAAGTGTAGATACTCCTACCGCTCCCCCGTGCGCGAGATAACGGTTTCACGTCGACGGGCCCTGGGCGGCGTCGCCGCGATCGGCGGCGCCGCCGCCGGGGCCGGGTTCGGAACACTGGCACTGTTCACCGACGGCGAATCGTTCACGAACAACGACCTCACGGCCGGGGAGTTGGACCTCGAGGTCGCGTGGCGGAAGACGATCGTCCAGCGGGAGCGCCGCGTCGAGACCAGCGACGGGTTCCCGGAGCCGAGGCCCGCCGCCGACGCACCGGTCTGTCGCCTGGAGGACGTCAAACCCGGCGACCACGGGCACATCGAGTTCCGTCTTCGGATCGACGACAACGCGGGGTACCTCCGGCTGCTGGGCGCCGAAGACCTCGACGAGGAGAACGGCCGCCCCGAACCGGAACGGGGCGCGCTGAGCGAATCGGTTCCGCCCGGCCGGGAGGGCGAACTGGACGAACTGCTGGAGACGACGGTCAGCTATCCCGACGCCGGAACGGAGGCGTACACGGCGTCGCTGGCCTCCCTGATCGGTCTGGGAAGCGTCGGAACCGGAATCCCACTCGACGGCGCCCTGTCGGCGTCGGTGACCGACGTCCTCCTCCGGGACGCGACACCCGACGCGTTCGCGCCGGAGACGGACCACCGGGTTCGGATCGACTTCGAGGTCCCGACGACGGTCGGCAACGGGATTCAGTCGGACGAGTACGGGTTCACGATCGGGTTCTACGGCGAACAGGCACGGAACAACGACCCATGACTGACGAAGAACCACGACGACGGCAGGAAGCGTTCATCAGGCGAAACCGCGTCGCACGACAGCAACTCCTGCAGGCGACCTTCCGTAGCGACGACCCCGTCGACGATGGTCCGGTCGCCAGTTTCGGGAAGGCGCTCGAACACGACGCCGACGGCGTTCCGACCGAGGCCGCGTACCAGAGCCTCGTCGACGCCCTCGACGACGGGAGCCTCGAGGCGTTCAACGACATCGTCGGCGCGGACGGTCGGGGCAAGTTGCGACGACGACTGGTCGAACCCCACGGGGCGCTCGCGTTCCAGAAGTCCGGCGCAGACCCGCACATGGTACAGATCCGGCCCCATCCGTCGTTCGGGAGCGACCGGGCGGGCGCGGAGATGGTCGAACTGTACTGGCGAGCGCTGTGTCGCGACGTGCCCTACGGCTCCTACGGGGCCGACGGGACGGTCGCCAGCGCCGTCGACGAACTCGACGGGTTCGCCGGGTACAGCGGACCGGGGAGCGACGCCGACCCGAGGGCGGACGACCTGGGAGCGGGCACCCTGTTCCGCGGCGTCGTCCCGGGCGCACAGAAGGGACCGCGGGTCTCGCAGTTCCTCTGGAAGAACGTCCCCCGGGGAGCAATCCCGCTCAGCCAGCGAATCCGAGTCCTGACCGACGCGAGTGCGTCCGCGACGGTCACGAGCAACGGCGAGAACCTGACGCTCGAGGGGCCGGACTACCTCACGGACTTCGACACCTGGCGCGCGGTCCAGAACGGCGTTCCGGTCGAGGACGTCAACCCGCCGCCGAACCTCGTCACGAAGCGGGAGGACCCCGACGAACAGGTGACGCGCCACATCATCGCGGGACGCGACCTCGCGAACAAGGTCCGCCGGCAGGTGCCGTACCTCTCCATCCGAGACGCCGCGGAGATACTGCTCGGGATGGGCGTGCCGTTCGACGACAACACGCCGTACGGGACGGGTAGTGGCGAGATACGGACCGGGCGACCGTTCATCAACTTCGGCTCGAACGACGTACTGGACGTGGTCGTGAACGTGTTCATCTCCGGCCAGAACGTCTGCTGGTACCGCAAGTGGAAGGTTCACCGTCGGCTCCGGCCCGAGGAGTACGGCGGTCGGATCCACGCACAGCGACACCGTGACCGGTCGTTCGGGATTCCGACGAACGTGCTGGCGTCGAACGCGCTCCAGGAGATCGAGGACACCCACGGAACCGCCCTCCTCCCGCAGGCCTACACCGAAGGCTCGCCGACGCACCCGTCGTTCCCGGCCGGTCACAGCGGCGTCGCGGGCGCCTGCGTGACGGTTCTCAAGGCGCTGTTCGACGGGACCCACGAGTTCGCGAACGACGAGATGGTGGTCCCGGTCCGGGACGGAACGACCGGGCCTGTAAGGCTCGCCCAGGGAGGCAGCGTCTCGGGGGTGCAGTTGACCGACCTCGAGACCGTCGACACCCTGGCGGGCGGGACCGGCGGCACGGTCGCCGCCACGCAGGCCGAGATCGACGCCGCCGCCGACGCGACCGTGACGGTCACCGACGAACTCAACAAACTGGCCGCGAACATGGCGTACGGCCGCAACTGGGCAGGGATCCACTACCGCACGGACGGCATCGAGGGCTTCCTCGTCGGCGAGCAAGCCGCCGTCCGGTACCTGCAGGACCACATGCGCCACTACGACCTCCCGTTCGACGGGTACCGTCTGGAGCCGTTCTTCGACAAGTATCCCGGTACGCTCGACGGAGCCGAACCGAACGTCGCAGCCGACCCGTCGAACCGCGGACGGATTCTCGTCGAACCCGACGGGATTCGGAACCTGGGCGGAATGGCCGACGTCGACGACCCGTTCGAGTAGACCGTCCCGGTCAGGACCGGGAGACGTCTGCACCCAGCGACGACAGCGTCTCGAAGAAGCCCGGGAACGACACGTCGACGTCCTCGGCGCCGGTGATCGTCGTCTCGCCATTTGCGACCAGGCCGGCCACGGACAGGGCCATGACGATGCGGTGGTCGCCGCGGCCGTCCAGGCGTGTTCCGGTGAGGTCGCTCTCGCCGCCGCGGACGACGAGTTCGTCGCGGGACTCCTCGACGACGGCGCCCATCCGGGTCAGTGCCTCGGCCATCGCCGCGACGCGGTCGGTCTCCTTGTACCGGACGTGCTCGCAGTTCTCGATGTGCGTGACGCCGTCCGCGACGGCGCCCAGTGTCGCCAGGGTCGGAAGCAAGTCGGGCGTATCGCCGACGTCGACGGCGACGCCGGAGAGGTCCGAGCGCTGGACGGTCACCGCGCCTGCCCCGCGGTCCCAGTCGACCGTCGCTCCCATCCGATCGAGGTGGTCGACGATGGCCGCGTCGCCCTGTGCGCTCGGAACCGCACCCTCGACGGTGACCCCGTCGTCGCCCGCGACCGCCCCGGCCGCCAGCAGGTACGACATCGACGAGAAGTCGCCGGGCACCTCGTAGGCACCACCCTCCGGGGCGTACGTCTGGCCCCCCTCGACGCGGTAGCCCGCTTCAGTCTCGCTCGCCGAGACGCCGAACGCCGACAGCACGTCGAGCGTAATATCGACGTACGGCGCGGACTTCAGCGGTGTCTCCAGAACGACCTCCACCCCCTCGTCGGTGAGCCCCCCGGCCATCAGCAACGCCGTGACGAACTGCGAGGAGACGTCGCCGGGAATCGAGACCCGACCGCCGTCGATCGGTCCACCCACGACGAGCGGCGCCTGCCCGTTCCCGCGCGTGCTCTCGGCGCGGCCCCCGAGCGACCCGACGGCCTGGAGGAGCGGTCTGTGCGGGCGCGACCGCAAGGACGCGTCGCCCGTGAGCACCGTCGTCCCCGGTACCAGCGCCGCGGCCGCCGTCGCGAGGCGCATCGTCGTCCCGCTGTTCGCACAGTCGATCACGTCGTCCGGGACGGCAGGGCGGCCGGCGAACCCGTCGACATCGAGACAGTCTTCTTCCCCTCCAGTCCCGGAACCGCTCCCGCCGACGGTCCCCCCGAACGCCTCGACGACCCGCATCGTCGCCCGCGTGTCCGCACTCCGGAGCGGTCGCCGAACCGTCGCCCCGTCGCCGTACCCCGCCGCGAGAATCCCCCGGTGCGTGTAACTCTTCGACGGCGGTGCCGCGGCAGTGCCGCTCACTCCGGACCGCCGAATCGTCGCCTCCATGTCTCCGGAGTGGGTCGACGCTCTCTTGAGACTACCGTTACCCGCAGCCGTCGCGCGCGGCGATGCCGCAGTGGTCACGCTCAAGTCGCTGGGACACCTCCCGACCGACGATGGGATCGGACGACCCCGGCGAGATCGGATCGATCGCCGTCACCGTCGACGACGTGCTCGCGGCGTTCGAGGCGAACCGCCAGCGCGACGCCGGCGCAGTCCTCCGGATCACGCCGCCGTTCGCGAGCCGGATGCGGGCCCGCCTCCACCGCACGGCGGCGGACGGCGACGGCACCCCCGCCGGGGATCCGGCTCCGATCCGCGTCGACCCCGAACGACTCTTAGAGGACGCCGCAGTTAGCGCCTATCCCACGCCCGACGACACGGGCGAGGAACTGCGGTCCGACCCCGACGAGACGTACAGCCGCGACCGGCACCACGAGTACCACGCCGCTGCCGTCGAGGACTGGCGGGAGGACGCCCGGGACGCCGTCGTCGACAGCGTCGTCCTCCACACGCCGGCGGGCCCCACCGACGTGGCCGTCAAGGCACTCGGCTGACCGGAATCCCCGACGTTTTCTATCCCCCCGCCGAGGGGTGGGATATGGACCCGGACTTCGCGCCACTCGACGACTTTCTCACCGACGACGACCTCGACGGCTACCTCATCCACGCCGGGGGCGACGATTCGGATCAGCGGTACCTCTCCGGCTTCGACGCGCCGGACCCGTTCCTCTCGCTGTACGCCGACGGATCGGTGTCCCTGCTCGTCTCCGGCCTGGAGTACGGCCGCGCGAAGACGGATAGCCGCGCCGACCACGTCGCCCGCTACGCTGACTTCGACTACCGCTCGAAGATGGCCGAACTGGGGCGATCCGAGGCCCACCGAGCCGTCGTCGCCGAGTTCCTCGCCGGCCACGACGTCGAGGACGTCGCCGTCCCCGACGACTTCCCGCTCGCACTGGCCGACGCCCTCCGCGATCGCGACCTGACGCTGACACCCGACGAGGACGGCGCCCTCGGGGACATCCGCGCCGTGAAACGCGACGATGAAACAGAACACATCAGGGCGGCACAGGAGGCCAACGAGGCCGCGATGGCCCGCGCCGAGACGCTGCTCGCCGAGGCCACCGTCGAGGACGGCGTCCTCCACCACGACGGCGCGGTCCTCACCAGTGAACGGGTCAAGGAAGCCATCGAGATCGAACTCCTGCGCCACGGCTGTGCCCTCGACGAGACCATCGTCGCCTGTGGCGCCGACGGCGCCGACCCCCACGACCGCGGCAGCGGCCCCATCGCCGCCGACGAACTGCTCGTCATCGACATCTTCCCCCGCGACAAGGAAACCGGCTACCACGCAGACATGACGCGGACGTTCTGCCGCGGGACGCCGACCGACGAGATGCGACGCCGCTACGACACTACCTACGAGGCCTTCGAGGCCGCCCTGGACGCCCTCGAACCCGGCGTCGCGGCCAGCGCCGTCGACGACGCCGTCTGCGACGTCTACGAGGACGCCGGCTACCCCACCTTCCGAACCGACGAGTCGACGGAGACAGGCTTCATCCACTCGACCGGCCACGGCGTCGGCCTGGACGTCCACGAGGGCCCATCCATCGGCCAGGGCTCCGAGGACACGCTCGAACCCGGCCACGTCGTCACCGTCGAACCCGGCCTCTACCACCCCGACCACGGCGGCGTCCGCATCGAGGACCTCCTGGTCGTCACCGAAGACGGCTACGAGAACCTGACCGAGTACCCGAAGGGACTCGGCCCCGAGACGCGGTGACGACTACCGGAGTCTGAAGAACAGACCGAGCAGTCCCGACAGACCGGCGACGACGAGCGCAGCCAGTGCAGTCGCAGGGACGATGCGATCCCCGAGTGACACACCGTCGTCGTCCCCACCGCCGTCTTCGCTCCCGTACTCGTAGGCGTTGTCCTCGTAGGGTGGCGTGATCGGGTCGAATCGTTCTTTTTCGAACGTTGTCTCCCCGTCCAACGATCCCTCGAAGGACACCTGATCACGGATTCCGGAGTCGTTCGCGACCGAGCCGTGGTACAGCCTGACTTCCCCCTGGACGTGGTCCGAGGGATCCTCGTTGAGTGGGACGTATGCGGTAGTTCGGTTCTTTCCGAGTGGAACCCCAGCAGGTGCGCGATTTCCGTCGGTTTCGTTGGTGTGAACGTAGATATACGTGTCGTACGACTGCTCTCCAGGGTTGCGGATCGTTACTGCCAGGTACAACCCAGTTCGCTCTTCTGAAGGATTCCCGACCAGTTCGGTATCGACTATCTCTGGCACGGGATATCGCTCCGGTGAGTCGGTACCGATCTCTTTCCGGAAGGTGAAGTTGGCAGAAGCGTTCTCTCCCCATCCGTGTACCGACACCGAGTGAGTCGTCCGTGTAACCGACAGGATGTCGCTGATCACGTACTCCTGACGCTTCGTTTCGTTCGGTGTGAGAGACTGGGATACTTCGTAGTGCCGCCAGCCATAGA
>CAZIVN010000035.1:0-5297 GCA_964542685.1 uncultured Halobacteriales archaeon | reverse complement strand
AATCACAGTTCCCCTAATCATCGTCCTTGTAGTCATCACACCCGGATGCGATGGGATCCTCTCCGGAACAGGCGGTCTCTCCTTGACGTTCGGCGATTCGTTGGAGGACCTCCGACTCGGACAGTGCACCTTCGAACGTCAACCGCGTCTGGAACCGGTCTACTTCTTCGGTCGTTCCGGCTTCGAGGTCGTTCCGAATCAGTTCACCACTGACGTAGACGATGGTCCGATTGACGGCATCCTCGTCGTCGTACCGATTTCGGACTCGTGTCCCCGAGTTCTCGCGAGTCAGGCGCCACGTCGTTCGCCGTTCCGTGTCGGCGATCCGAACGTCGTCCTGGCTTCGCACGTCGCGCAAATTCCGGAACGTCGCGTCGACAGTTTTCCAGGACTGCCACCTGGTAACCAATTCTTCGACGGAGCGTTCGGCCGCGAATCGGTCGACGTCAGTTTCCCGCGTACGTTCGACGCGGTACTCGTACTGCGTCGTTTCCTCCCCGTCTACGGGTACCTCTCTGGTCTCTCCAGTCGCGCTGTGCTGTTCGGACTCGGGAGTCTCTGCCCAGTACCGGCGTTCCCGTTCGACCGTCTTCTCGACGGTCACGGTTTTCTCTCGCGGTCCCGATGGTGTGTAGATCGTTTGCTGTTCCGTCACTTCGACGGTCTCCGTGATCGTCTTCACGAACTCGCGTTCGGTGACGGTAGGGCCGTCACCCTCAATCTGTCGTCTCGTCTCACCCGTGAACTCTCCCGGTCCACCTCGCTCGTCTCGCCACACCGTCTCGGTCACAGTTTCGGTCACCGATTCCGTAACTGTTCCATCTAGCTTCCACTCCTCGTGGGTCGCGAGGAACAACTGCCGCGCTCGTCTCGTCTCGAACGTCCTGCGTTCGGTTGAGGACACGGTAACCGTCGTCCGCCGCTCCAGGGTGTACGCAACGTCTTCCTGGTAGGTTTCCTGGATTTCGAACCCCTCTTCGACGTATGCCTCCCGCTCGTCCGGCGAGGCTGTTTCGACGGTTTCTGGCCGAGAACTGTCGACCTCGTACCGGATACTCTCCACCGAGATGTTGCGACGGGCGTACGTCACCTCCGGCGGGTCCGACTGTTCCGGGACCGAATACGTCACTTCGGTCACGCGTGGCTCCGCGTCGTTGTAGAGCCTGATGTCGGGTCCGTCACCCAGTTCCTCGCGTTCGATCGCGACGATGCCAGTGTACCACTGTTCGAGGTTCGTCTCCGCCGATCCAGACCGATCGCCTCCGTCACCGCTCCGTTCGAGGTTCTGCCACTCGACTACCCTCCCGTCACCGACGACTTCGACGGAGAGGTCCACATCGTAGGTTTCCTTGCTGAACGCGTACACCGGGGTCGTAATGCGGACGAAGACCATCCCTTCCTCGGTGATCCTGTCGACCGTCGTTCGCTCGACGGTGTTCAATCCGGGGTTGAAGTAATCGAGGAATGCTCCCTGGACTGTCGTTGATCGGCCTTCCTGAGTATGGATCGTAAGACTAGCTCTCTCACGAGCATTCATTTTTGCGATCCCGGACTCCGACAGTTCCTGAGTTGCCCCGTTCCACTCGAATTCGATTTCAGATCCGTCGGGATCGAACGAGTCACTCGCGTCGACGACCATTCCCCACTGTCCCGAGTCGTACTCGGTCCCCGCCCGTCGGACGTCGAGTCTCGCTTCAGGGTCGGTGGGCGTAACCTCGAACGTAGAAGTGAACGTCCCGACAGTTTCACCATCGACGACCAAGTCAAACATGGCTTCGTACATCTGTGGTGATGTACCTGCTAAGTACGAACGGATTATCAGACGATCAGACTGTTCGTCGTATCGTTTCTGGACACGTCGGTCGAACGAGAGAACCTCTGAACTCCTACGGTTGAATAGGACGTCGACAGTAGCCGGATCCGCACCGTCGAGATCGATCCTCGTGACGTGTTCGGCGAGGTAGCGGTCGGAATCGATCCGCTCGTGATAGGAGTCGACCGGTCCGTTCACGAACTCGGAACTGACGACTGTCGGCTCCGGATCTGGTTCGGGATCGGGCTCCGGGTCGGGGTCAGGGTCGGGTGCTCGCTCGGCGCTGTCGTTCTCGGCCCCCGAGCCAGTCCGTACCTCACGGGAGACGGTATGTGACTGTCCGCGCTGGTCGACGGCGACGGCCTCGACGGTGAAAGTGGTGTTCGGCGCGAACGACCGATCGAACTGCGTCCGCAGGCGATTCCGGTACGGTATCGAGACTGGAGTCTGCGGTGCAGTCGCAACGGGTCGGCCGTCGACCGACAGACGAACTCGTTCGAGGTTGGCGTAGCCGTCGGTAGCAGTGACGGTCGCAGTCACTCTCGTACCGTTTGTACCGATGTTGGCGAAGGTGACGTCTGGCCGGGGGTCGGCGACGACGGTCGTCGATCCGTCGGCGAACCCGACGGTGTACGTGGCACCCCCAGTGAGCACGAAGGCAGAGAGGGTGTGATTCCCCGGTGCAAAAGACAGGTTCGTCCGCCGTCCCGTGTCGACGACTCGGCCGTCGAGGCGCCACTCGACGGACCGGACGGTGACGTTCCGTCCGTCGACGACGAGTTCGTACTCGCCCGTCAGTGGTTCGGACCCGGTGAGGAGCGACGGGCCGGAGACGTAGATCCGGTCGACGATTCCTGCCAGGTCTCCACCGGACCCGCTGTCGGTTCCGTTCTCGGCCGGACGGGAGCGGCCCGACTCGCCGACAGAGACCTCCCTCGTCGCCGTTGCGCGCTGGTTCGCTCGGTCGACGACGACCACCCTGACCGTCGCCGACTCGGATCCGTTCATCGGGAGTCGCTGGACGGCCCTCGCACGGTCCCCCTCGACGTCGTCGACGGCGACGCGTTCCCCGTCGACGAACCACTCGACGGTGTCGAGTGGCGCGGTCCTGCCCCGAGCGACCGCAGTCGCGGTCACCGTGCCGGAGCCGGAGGAAGCGTTGGCCGTGGCGAGCGTGACGCGCGGCCCGGCACCGTCGCTGACGGTCACGTACAGCGTGTCCGTCTCCGTCGCGCCGTCGTCGTCGGTCGCCGCGACCGTCACCTCGTAGGTCCCGGCCTGGGTCGGGACGAACGAAGTCCGCTCACAGTCCGGACAGCTGGGGCGAATCGTCGTCCCGTTCGGCGTCGTTATCGTCCACTCGTAGGACCGGATCTCGCCGTCGGGGTCGTAACTACCGCCCGCGTCCAGGTAGACGGTCGATCCGCGAACGACCGACTGATCCAGGCCCGCGTCGACGACCGGTGGCTCGTTCTCGGCAGCGAGCGCCGGCGTCGGCGCCCCCAGCGCCGCAGTGAGCACCAGCAGACACAGCGCACTATTTTTCATCGGATTCGACCGCGTTTTGAACCGGGCTCCGATATAAATAGTCGGGAAGCGGACCGGCACTGTGAACTGTGGACGTGGTGTTCGATAACGTGTGTCGAAACCCCCACGTTTGTCACGAATTTTCCTTGCTAACCTATAGCAAACGTTTAATCTTCGCTGTCTCGAAGTCCAATACAGAAGCGACCCGCGCGGTCGCAGATCGATCATGACTCAGGACGAACTCATATGGCGAATCGCGGGTGGTTCCGGCGACGGGATCGACTCGACGAGTCAGAACTTCGCCAAGGCGTTGATGCGGTCGGGGCTCGACATCTTCACACACCGACACTACCCGTCGCGGATCCGGGGCGGGCACACGTACGTGGAGATTCGAGCGGCAGCAGATCCCGTACACTCCCGGGGAGACGGGTACAACTTCCTGCTGGCCCTGGGCGACTCGTTCGCCCGGAACCCCGACGAGGAGTCGGTGTACGGCAACGAGGAGATCAAACCCCTCTCGGAGAACCTGGACGACCTCCGCGAGGGCGGGATTATCGTGTACGACTCGGGGCTGATCGACGTCGAGGAGTCGCTGCCGGACCTCGACGAACGGGCCGCCGAGAACGACTGGCACGTGTTCGACCTCGACTTGCGCGGAATGGCCAAGGAACACGGCCGCGAGGTCATGCGCAACACGGCGGGGATCGGCGCGACGGCCGCCCTGCTGGGGATGGAGACGGACTACATCGAAGAGGTGATGCGCGACTCGAAGATGAAAGGCGACGTACTGGAGACGAACATCACCATCCTCGAACAGACCTACGAGACGATCGACTCGGAGTACGACTTCGAGCACGACCTGCGAATCCCCGAGGGCGACCACCACGAGGAGCAAGTGCTGGTCTCGGGGTCGAACGGCATCGCGTACGCGGCGATCGACTCCGGGTGTCGGTTCATCGCCGGCTACCCGATGACGCCGTGGACCGACGTGTTCACGATCATGTCCCAGAACCTGCCGGACATGGGCGGAGTCGCCGAACAGGTCGAGGACGAGATCGCGGCGGCGTCGCTGGCGATCGGCGCGAGTCACGCCGGCGCGAAGGCGATGTCGGGGTCGTCGGGTGGTGGGTTCGCCCTGATGTCCGAACCACTCGGCCTCGCCGAGATGACCGAGACGCCGATCGTGCTGGTCGAGGCGATGCGGGCCGGGCCCTCGACGGGGATGCCGACCAAACCCGAACAGGGCGACCTCGAACACGTCCTCTACACCAGTCAGGGCGACTCGAACCGCGTGGTGTTCGCGCCCGGAACGATCGAGGAGGCCTACGAGCAGACCCGGACAGCCTTCGAGATCGCCTACGACTACCACATCCCGACGATCGTCGTGTACGACCAGAAACTGTCGGGCGAGAACACGAACGTGCCCGCGAGCTTCTTCGACCGCGAACCCGACCCCGGCCTCGGCGCGACGCTGACCGAGGACGAACTGGCCGAGGCCGCCCACGACGCCTCGGGCAAGTTCCTGCGGTACGGCACCGACGCCGAGGCGACGCCCGAGGGCGTCAGCCCGCGGTCGCTGCCAGGCCAGGCGGGCGGTCGGTACCTCGCCAGCGGGAACGAACACTGGCCCAGCGGCCACATCGCGGAGGACCCGGAGAACCGCGTCAAGCAGATGGACCGACGCCTCCGGAAACTGAAGTCCATCCGCGAGCGCCTGAACAGCGCCGAGGACTCCAACCAGACGTACATCGGCCCCGACGACGCCGACTACGGCATCATTACCTGGGGCAGTCAGCAGGGGGCGGTCCGCGAGGCCGTCGAACGAGCGAACGACGGGGGCCACTCCGTTCGGGCCATCGGCGTCAGCGACATGATGCCGTTCCCCGAAGCAGAGGTGACCGAGTTCCTGGAGAGCGTCGAGGCGGCGATGGTCGTCGAGATGAACGCGACCGCGCAG
>CAZIVN010000034.1:0-14217 GCA_964542685.1 uncultured Halobacteriales archaeon | reverse complement strand
GTCGCTCGCGGTCGCGGCCTCCTACCCGGTGTTCGAGTTCCTGCTGTGAGCGACGTTGTCGGAACTGGAGACACCGAGTGAGCGGCCCGATCGGTCTCCGTCAGACGACTGCGGGATCTGGCCGTCCCACGAGACCGTCGAAGTCGTCCTCGAAACTCAGAATTCCGTCGAGGTATATCCCCCTCGACGAGTCTCCTGCCAGTCTCTGATTGCTCTGAATGCCACACGCACGACATCTTTATATAATACCCACTTAAGCCGAACGTATGGAAGACGAGCGAGAAGTACTCGAGTCACTTCTCGCAGACAAGCCCGGCGCCAAAAATGCGCTGGAAGAACTACTAGAAGTCGACGACAGCGGGCCATGGACGTTCGACGATATATCAGTCGATTCGGGGCTCTTCGGCGAACTCGTTTCCCGTGGGATCGTCAGCAAAACTGACGGTGAGTATCGCCTTGCGAACCCAGATGTCGTCAAACAGGTTCTATCCGGGTCCGACGGAGAGACAGGAACTACTGCTCCGGAGACGTCGGTACTCGATGTCGGACGAGACCACGACGGTCGGGTAATCGCAGTTATCGGCGCTTCCCTTCTGTTCGTTGCTCTAATCCGAACGGTGTTCATCTACGATTCGGTCTTTCGAACCGGGCACATCGTTCTCGCTGGCAACGATCCCTACTATTATCTGTTCTGGGTCGAACGACTGCTGGAAAGCGATCTACAGGCGTTCGACGTCGGGTCACTCTCCAACTTACCAGAACCACTCCCCGACGATGAAGTTCTGATGCTCGTCACGATATGGTGGTTCGCAGCACTGCTCGGCGGGACCCAGTCTGCAGCAGTTTTGGCAACGGCCGCCTATCCAGTAATTGCTGCCGTTCTGATTGCATCGATCGGGTACGTCGTGGCCGTCAAAGTGACCGAAGACCGGCGGATCGGTCTCCTCACGGTTCTCTTCATGGGAATCACGCCGACGTACGCGGTCCGAACTGCGCTCGGATTCGGCGACCACCACCCGTTCGACTACCTGCTACTGATGATCACCGCCTACGGCGTCGTTCATCTCGCAACCGAACAGTCCGCCGGATGGAATGTACCTCCACGCGACTGGGTGGCCGTACTCGCGGTGGGGTTCGGCGTCGCAGGGCAAGTACACGCCTGGCGGGGCGGTCCGATCATGTTGCTCCCGATCGCAGTGTACGCCGGATTCCGACCTGCGATCGACCTGCGTGCGGACCGGAATCCCCTGGCGGCAAATCGTGGTCTCCTACTGGGGCTCGCACTCGGCGCGGCCCTCAGTTGGCAAATACACGCACTACTCGGCTGGTCAGGGATTGTTCGGGTGGTGGCGCCGGGGCTCGTTTTGCTGGTCGCCGTCGCAACCGTTCTCGTTGGAACGCTAATATGGTGGGGTGAGTTTCCCAATCCCGGACAGGCGTACCTTCTCAGTGGGACCGTCACCGGAGCGATAACGGTGTTTCTGACGTTGATCTTGCTTCCGAATTTCGTCCAGACAGTCGACGAACTCGTTCAATTCTTCCGGCAAACTGGACAGTCGAATATCACAGAAACAGCCTCCCTCGTGAGCAGCGATTTCGGGTACGTCTTCGGACCCATCTTTTACTTCGGACTGCTCCTGTACCTGGCGCTCCCGTACATGGGATGGGCCGTCTACCGTTCGTACGACCGTACCGCCCCCGGATGGTTAGCCCTGAGTGTGTATGCCTGGTACTTCTTCCTGCTGAGTGCACTGCTCCAGATCAGGTTCGGTTCTCAGTTGGCGCTGTTTTCCGCCATCTTTGCCAGCCTGGGGTTCGTACACGTCGCAGAGCGCATCGATCTCACCGATCGACCAGCACCGTTCGAAGGATCGGACGACCCTAGAGGCACACCGACGGACAAAACGAGCTGGATACCCTCACTTCCGGCAAAGAAACCTGCAGCGATCTGGATACTCCTGTTCGTGCTGGTTGGGGGGCTCAGTATTGCACAGGTTCCGATAAAGATGCAAGACATCGCGATCGACGACGCCAGCTATCAAACCGGTGTCTGGCTCGAAAGCGAGGCTCCGAACGAGTCCGATCAGGAGCCTGCCTACGTGTTCAGCGTCTGGGATGAAAACCGGTACTTCAACTACATGGCTGGAACCGACTACCGTTCGTACGACTACGCACAGCGTAACTACAATAGGTTCCTCTCCTCGACCAGTGCGACGGCCTGGGCAACCCGGTTACGCGGGCGAAACGCGTACGTCGTGACCAAACCCACCGACAGTGACGCCTCACAAAACTTGCTACAGGTCCGCCTCCACGAACATCTCGGGAGTGGGACGAACGACACGACCGCCGTGACCTCGTTCAGACTGCTGTACGTCAGTCCAGACGGGTCACGGAAAGTGTTCGAACCCACGACTGCGGCGGTCATCACTGGGCAAGCGACGCCGAACACCGAGGTCACGATCTCGACCGAAGTTTCGGTTCCCGGAAAGACGTTCACCTACGAACGACGGACGGTCACGGGGGCGAATGGAACGTACAGTGTCGCAGTTCCGTACAGTGGCGAATACGATACGCCGACCGGGTCAGTGTACGTCTCCGAGGACGCAATTCGGAACGAGAGTTTCGTATCTGCTCCAGAATCCGACGAAAATACCAGCATCGTGACGAAGCCACCAGCTGTGCTACGTTCGGACGGCCGGAAACCGTCTCCGGACGCCACTCTCCGTGACGACGACGCCGTCCTACGAACCTCATATTACCGGACAGAACTACTCGAACACGCTCGTCGACTGGTTGGCGAACGCGTTCGTATCGACTTCTGCCCGGCAGTATCACGCCGCGTCTGAACCACCACCGAGTGTGCAAAGACTCGTGCGACGGGTGACCAATCCACCACCTGCGCAGCAGCGCTTTCACAACCGGTGTGATCACTGACCAGATAACCCACGGAGGGAACACAGGACTGAGGTCGTGGGAGGAAGTCACCGCTGCTCGGCAACCAAATCGATCAGATCCATCACGACGGCCCACAGCTGTCGAATCAAGATGGCAATGTCGTACCGAAACGATTGCCGTCGAATGTACTCGATGTCGTACCGTAACTTGGCTTCCGGATCCTCACTCGAGACGTCGTTCACCTGAGCGAGGCCCGTCAATCCGGGTTTCACGAACCAGCGCTGTCGCCAGTCCCCGACTTCGCGTTCCAACAGATTCTCTTCCTCAGTCCATGCGGCCCGCGGCCCGACGACACTCATCTTTCCGAGACAGACCGACCACAACTGCGGGATCTCGTCCAGATGGGTCGCTCGCAACAGGCGACCGACGCGAGTGATTCGACTCTCGTCCTCACCCGGGGCGACCGCCTCACTCTCCGGTTCCATACTCCGAAACTTGTAGACAGAGAACGTCTCTCCCATCTCCGCGGTTCGCTCCTGACGGTACACTACCGGGCCACCGTCTTCCAGTTTGATCGCGACGGCGATCGCAGCCATCAGGGGGGAAAGCACCACGAGCCCACAGACCGAAAATCCGATATCGAACACCCGCTTGACGGCTCTGTCTTGCCAATCCCACGGCTCGACGGCGATGTCGACGATATCAGTACCAGGGTCGGCGTCGACGAGGACGCGGTCGGCGTTCTCGCGGTATATCTTCGCGGCCACGCCGTTGTCGTGACAGGTCGCGAGCGCGCCGAAGAACTCCTGTCGGTCGGTCTCCTCGAACGCGAACACCGCAGTGTCGACGTTGTACTGAAGCAGGATGTCGTCCAGCCGAGAGAGACCGCCCAGACACTCCAAGTCGTCCAGTCCCGACTGCTCTGCCACGCCGCTCCCATCGGCGACAGCGGCTCTGTTGGGCGCTGATCCGGCGTTCGAATACCGGTTCCCCGGAGCGACGTAGCCCAGAATTGGGACCGCTATGGTGTCGACGATCAGCGCTATTTCGTCGGGCCGATCACCGACGATGACGACGCGATCGGGGCCGCTGGATGGTGCCCGTCGGATCGTCAGGAACCACGCCGGCAGCACGAGCAGAAGCGTTCCGACGGTCACGATGAGCGTTGCTCGTGGGAGTCTGTAGGTATAGTCGAAGTACCCGATGGCGGCCAGTGTCAGTCCTGCAATCAGCACTCGGCGCTGCGTATGGTAGATAAGGTTCAGAATCCTGCGCGGTCGGGGCTTGTAGAGTGGGACGAGTGTGAGGACCACGACGACGGTCGTCGTCGTCACCGCGGTGGAGAAGTCGTCGGTCGGGAGTACCTTCGGATCCAACCGGGACACGAGCGGCACCGTAGAGGTGACGGCCGTCTGGACGACGTGCGTGTTCGCGACCCACACGGCGAACACCACCGCCAGCACCGTCCCGCTCACGCCTGCGAGCCGGTATCGCACCCCCGTGACCATCGTGTGCGGATGTACGGGGAGATATCATAAACCCCGTGCTCACCGTGGCAGCAAACTGTTATCTCTCCCCACCCTCATACCTGTGCCAGACGATTCAATGCCAGGATTAGGATTCGGGCTGTACACGCTCTACGAGTTGGACGAACCCGAGGCCGAACAGATACGTCGGGCGGCGGCCGCCGGGTACGAGGGCGTCGACTTCGTCCACAAGTTCCATCACCACATGGACCAGGAGGCAGTGCGGGACGCCCTCGAGGAGACTGGCCTCGACGCGATCGCCGTCCAGGTCGGTCGAAAGGACCTCCAGCGGGGTGTCGACCACATCATCGACATGTACGGACCGCTGGGTGTCTCGACACTCGTCTACCACTCCGGCGACGAGAACTGGACCGAGCGGCGAGCGCGCGATACGGTCGAACTCGTTCGACGTCGCGCCGTCGAACTGCGCGACCGCGGTTGGGACTGCCTGATCCATCCCAACCACTGGGACTACGTGCCGCCCGTCGACTGGCCGATCGCCCGCCATCTCCCGTGGATCGGTGTCGCTGACCGACTCGAACGGGCGGGACTGCTGTCCGAGGGAGACGTCCAGGCCTGGCTGGCGCTGAACGAGAGCCGCTTCAGCAAGGGGTTCAATATCCTCCTCGATCACTACCGAGAACTGGTCGGACAGAACACCGAGAGCGACGTGGCCGAACTGAGCGACACCGTCTTCGGGCGCTTCGAGGCGATCGACCGGGAACTGGTCGGCTTCATGCTCGACGTGGGATTCCCCGGAATTCGCGGCTACGATCCCGTGGCCGTACTGGCGTATCTCGGCGACCGCGTCGAACACGTCCATCTCGAAGACGTTCGCATCGCGGACGTGGATCCCGGTCGGTGGCCGCCGTTCTGTCAGGTCGGCGAGGGTGACGTCGATTTCGAGGCGGTGATCGAGACGGCCCTCAAGTACGACGTCGAGTGGCTCACGTTCTCGCACGATCCCCCCGACGCAACTGCCGGCATCGAAGTGATGGATCGGGGTGTGACACTCGGCCGGGAACTGATCCCGGAACCGTAGCCAGGCACAGACCGAACCCGTAGTGCTTCGCCCCTCCCGACCGTCACTACGAAGTGGAGTGGCGACCGTTTTCCGGCGAACCCCGCACTCACGACGCGAGATGTCGGACGCACCGCGTTCCACCCACTCCGTCGCGTACGTAGATCATGTCGATCACTCGCTCCACTCTCACGCTGTTCGGGACACGGCAACTCGGCGTCGCCATCGGCTTCGTGGCGATCGTGGTGTTCGCACGGGAGATCGGCGTCGCCGCGCTGGGCTCGTTTTTTCTGTTCCAGTCACTGCTCGACGTTCTCACACTCGCGACCGACGTGGGGCTGAAAAGTGCCGTGGAGAAACGCATCAGCGAGGGCCGACCCGCGGACGAAGCGTTCGGGACCGGCATAGCGTTGAAAGGCGGGTTGCTGGCCGTCGGTGCGACCGTCGTCATCGCGCTCCGGGAGCCACTCGCCGGATTCGTCGGGGCGGATCTGGCCTGGCCGCTGGTCGCGGTCGCTATCCTTCGGGAGTCCGGTCGACTGACGACGTACGTTCTCCGCGGGGAACTCAGGGTCGGACACTCCGGGACCGTGGAGTTGCTCCGAAAGGCGACCTACGGGGTCGTCGGCGTCGCGCTCGCGGTCAACGGCTTCGGCGTCCGTGCGCCGGTGTACGGGCTACTCGTCGGGTACGCGGTGATGACGGCCGTCGGGCTCGCTCGAGTCGACACCGGGATCGCCCGGCCCTCGGCGTCGATGGCGCGGTCACTGTTGGACTACTCGCGGTACATGTTCGTCGCACAGGCCGGCGGCGTCGGCTACTCCTGGATCGACGTCCTGGTGCTGGGTACGTTCCTCTCGCCCGCCGCAGTCGGTGTCTACGAGGTCGCCTGGAAGGTGGCCGCGGTCGCAACCATGTTCAGTGACTCGCTCGCGACAGCCGCGTTCCCACAGTTGAGCGAGTACAGCGGCCAGGGTGCGCTCGATCGCATCGAGAGGCTCTTCCCACGGCTCGTTACGCCGTCGTTAGCCGTCGCTGTCCCCGCGTTCTTCGGGACGCTGGTCCTCGCTCGTGAGATCCTCTCGATCGTGTTCGGAGCGGCCTACGTCGGTGCGGCGCTGGTACTGGTCGTGTTGATGGCCGACAGCATCACGGCGAGCGTCTACAAGTCCGTCGGTCGGACCCTACGGGCACTCGACCGGCCGGACCTGGACGCCCGGGCGATCGTCGTCCAACTCGTCCTCAGTGCCGGGTTCAACGTCGCACTCGTTCCACTGTACGGGATTCTGGGCGCAGCGATCGCGACGAGTCTCGCTGCCCTCCTCGGACGGGCGCTCGCACTGCGTAGTCTCACGCGTCTCATGACGGTCCGGGTCCAGACACGCGCGGTCGCCTGGTGCGTCGTGGCTGGGGCCGGGATGGCCGTCGTGGTCCGAGTCGCTCGTGAGAGTCTCGGGGTGGAGAGGGCCGTCGAACTCGGTGCCGTCATCGGTCTCGGCGTCGCAGTCTACGCATCGCTGGTGATGGCTGCACCGACCACGCGAACGCTCGTCACCGAGGCGTTCACGACCCTGTTCGCGGCCAGTGACGGGGAGAGCTAGGCCCCGGCAGGTCCACACGCCCGGCGTCGGAGCGGTGGCGTGGACCGCAACCGGCATCTCACTCCCGGTGTCTCGACCGCCGGTCATACGTCGCGTAGAGGGAGTGGCCCGGGTCGAGCGTGGGAACGAGCAGATCCACCGTCGCCAAGGCAACGATCAGGGCCGGCCGGAGTCGACGGTCGTACCCGAGGCTCTCCCGTCCGAACCCGATGGCTTCTCGCTGCTCGTTGGCTGCGAGCGCGCTGGTGGCCCGGCGGTAGGCCATCCGGGCCCGCTTGCGACGCTCGTCGCCCCGGTCGAGAAAGGCGTAGCGCTCCAGCGCACGGTCGAGGATTCGCCCGTGATTCCGGTAGATCGCACGGTAGTCCGACGAGATGTTATCACCGTGCTCGCGTTTGTCCACCAGTGGCTCCGGGACGCGTTCGAACGAATGGTCCCCCGCGAGCTGGACGTAGAGGTCGACGTCGGCAGAGACGCGAAGGTCGGTGTGCTGGCCGCCGACCTGCTCCCACGCCGTTCGGGTGACCGTGACGCTACTCATCGTTACGATCGTCGACCCGCCCCGGAACAGCATCTGCCTGACCAGCGGTCGACCGCTCGGCGCCGGGCCTGGCAGCGTCCGCTCCCCGAGAACGATGCCGTCGGCGCTCGTCTCGCGGATATCGGAGTAGACGAGGGCGGCGTCGGCCGTCCGGTGGGCCGCAACGTGTCGTGCGAGTTTCTTCGGGTGCCAGACGTCGTCGTGGTCGATGAAGCCGACGACATCCCCATCGACGTACCCGACACCCTGGTTTCGAGCGGCAGCCACACCCTGCCTCCGATCGTTCGTGACCAGCGTTACGCGGTGGTCGTCGTAACTGCGGACGATGTCTCTCGTTCCGTCAGTGCTCCCATCGTCGACGACGACGAGTTCGTACTCGTCGTGTGTCTGTGCCAGCACCGACTCGATCGCCGTGTCGACGTAGTTCGCACCGTTGTAGACCGGCAATACGACACCGACCATCATCCGTCGAGTACCGCTTCGTACAGTGCTTCCAGCCGTGTGACGACCGTGTCGGGTCGGTACCCCTCGATCTGTGCGTGGCCCGCCGTGGAGAGGTCCTGCAGGTCGCGGTCCCGAAGAGCGCTCACCACGCCCGCTGCGAGTTCGTCGACGGACGAGGGAGTCACGATGCCGGCGTCTCCGACGATATCCGCCGCCGCGCCGACGTCACTGGAGACGATGGGCGTGCCTGTCGCCAGCGCTTCCAGGAAGACCCGCCCCCACGGTTCGTCCCACGCTCCCGGATAGAGGAACAGGTCGTGCTCCGTGTACATATCGGGGAGGGACGCGTTCGGAACACGGCCGGTGAATCGCGTCGCCGTCTCGAGTTCGTACTCGACGGCCTGCTGTTCGAGTCGGCTGCGGCGACCACCGTCGCCGACGACCGTGAGTTCGGCGTCGACGCCAGCCGCTCGAACCCGGTCCAGGACAGGGATGAGTCGATCCACGCCCTTCTGTCGCTCGAGATAGCCGACGTACAGCAGCCTGTATGGCGGGGTAAAGGCCGATGTGTGATCGCGTACGAACTGCTCGTCGACTGGGGGTGGAATCGTCGCGATCCGTTCGTCGGGAAACTCGAACGCCGCGTACGTCTCCCGGACGTGGTCGCTGAGTGCGTGGAACCTGTCGATCGCGCCCAGTCGAGACAGCCCCCGTTCGATCTGGAATACGTTCCCCAGTCTGCTCGCACTGCGGTAGAGTGCGCCGTGCTGTTCGCTGCCCGGACTGGTCGCGACCGAGCAGGCCACACAGCGGAGCACTCCCCGCTCGCGACAGGCCGTCCGGTCCATGTACCGGAGGTCGTTCTTCGGGCAGACCCCGCCGTAGGCGTTGAGGGTTACGACGGTCCGGGCCGGTGTTTCCGCGCCGATCGTCGCCATCCCCGGGATGCTACTGGGCAGGTAACTGTGGACGACATCGTAGTCGTCCAGCGTGCCATCACGTGCTCGGCGCTCGAGACTGCGGTTCAGGAGCGTGGCAGTGTGATACGGGGCACCGGACACGTCGAGCGTCTCGACGGCCAGGTCGGGGTCGCCAGTCGGTTCACGGCGACACAGTACCGTCACCGCGTGTCCTCGTTCGGCGAGGCGGCGGACGAGAAGCGTCGCGGTCTGGACTGCACCCGTCCCCTCGTTGCCCGGGGCGGCGGGATGAACGAACGCGATCCGCATCTCAGCGCTCCCCCCGACGCAACTCGTCGTACAGCGCGCAGTACTCGGCCACGGTGGCATCGATCGGGAAGCGTTCCGTCACCCGCTCGCGGCCCTTCCGGCCGAGCCCGCGCCCGCGGTCCGGATCCTCGGAGAGCGACGCAAGGGCCGTTGCGAGGTCGGCGGGGTCGGTAGGGTCGACGTACATCCCGGCGTCACCCACGACCTCGCGAAACGTCGGGATGTTGCTCGCGACCACGGGGACGCCGACGGCCATCGCCTCGCCGATGGCAACCCCCCACCCTTCGTGGTGCGACGGCAATGCGAAGGCGTCCAGTCTCCCGAGCAGCGCGTAGACGTCCGCGCGCTCGGGGAGAAAGCCGGTAAACGTGACGCTGTCGGCGAGGCCGAGGTCGTCCACACGCCGTTCGAGCGACGCACGGAGCGGCCCGTCACCGGTCAGGACGAGGTGGAACTGGGTGTCGGAGGAACGTTCGTCGAGAACGGCCAAAGCCTGGATGACGGCCTCGAGGTTCTTCTGTGGGACCATGCGGCCGCCGCTCCCGATCAGGAACCCCTCGGGAAGCTCAATGGGCGGCTCCCGGTCGGTCCCCGCGCGGACCGCCTCGACGTCGACGCCGTTGTTGACGACCGTCTTCTCGACGCCAGCGACTCGCAACAGGGCGTCCTCCCACGACCGGAAACTGGCCGCCACGGTTTCCGAGACGGGCACGACGACGTCGCTCAGCCAGTTGGTGCCGCCGTTCACCAGGTTCTTCACCCGCCCGAAGTCGGTGTGGGTGTTGTGTTCGGTCGTGACGATATCCGCCCGCCGCACCGTCGCCATGAGGCGGGTGACGGCACCGACCGCGTTGGGATGGACGTGGACGACGTCGGCCCGTCCGATGAGGCTGTAGAGCCGCCTGTACGGGCGCACCGCGAGCCGACTGTCCCCGTCAAGAGAGACCACGTCAACGCCGAACGTCGCCTCGGCAGGCGGCCGAAACGAGCAGACCGTCTGCTCGATGTCCGTGTCCGCGTCGTCGACGCGAGCCGCGATCTCGAGGGGCACCTCCGACTCGTCGGCCGTCTCCAGCACGACCAGGACACGGGTGGGATCACCCATACGCACCGGAGTGTTTCTGCGAATCCACCTAAACGTTCGCCGTCGGTACCGGCGAGAACGGACCGGAGTCCGTCCGGCGGGGCCGAGGGCTCGTCGGTACAACTATACTCAGCGATGCGCCAGTGGATATAAATGGCACTGAGGACGCCTCGAGGGAGCACAACGGTCGATCGTATGCCGCGCCGTGCGACGGCCGATCGATCGAACGGCCACCGCGGTGCCATCACTGGACGCTCATCGTATCGAAGACGACCCCGATCACGGCCACACGCCGACCTGTCCCACCGCCGCCGGGCAGCTACCTCGTCGGAGTACGGTAACGAACGTCCGACAGCAGCGTGGCGATGACTGGCGACGCTGCGCACGTTCTGCAGGTGATCACGCGGTCGGACTGGGGCGGCGCCCCGCGGGTCGTCAAGATGCTGGCGGCGGGGACGTCCCTCCAGACGACAGTGGCCTGTGGACCGGGCGGAAGACTCATCGACGAACTCGAGTCGGTTTCAGTCCCAGTACGGGTGCTGCCGCGACTCCGGAGCCCCCCGTCCCCGCTAGCTGACCTCGCCACGCTACGACAGCTCTACCGCATCCTGTCCGCGGGCGATTTCGATCTGGTACACTGTCACAGCACGAAGGCTGGAACCCTCGGGCGAGTGGCAGCACGAGCGGCGGGTGTTCCGTGCGTGTTCACGGTCCACGGGTGGAGCTTCTACAACACGCAGTACACCGGCCTCTGGCCGGTCCTGCGGCGGGGAGAAGCTCTCCTCGCGAATCTCACCGACGAGGTCGTCTGTGTCTCCGAGCACGACCGCCGTCGCGGCCGGGACGCCAGTATCTTGGACCCCGACGGCGGGACCGTCGTCCACAATGGAGTCCCACCGCTGGACCCCGACCGGGAGACCGCCCGTCGGACGCTCTCGTCCGCGTTCGGTATCGACCGGACGGCGACTGTCCTCGGCGCGGTGCTCCGACTGGCACCACAGAAGAACCCGCTCGCACTCGTTCGGACCGCGGCCGCCCTCGAGGAGCGGGGTCACGACGTCGTGTGCGTACTGATCGGTGACGGCCCGAAACGGGCCGCCTGCGAGTCCATGGTCCGCGAACGTGGCGTCGAGGCGGTGCTCCCCGGGTTCCGAGAGGACGCACTCGACCTCCTGCCTGGGTTCGACCTGTTCTTGCTCCCCTCGCGGTTCGAAGGGTTCCCGCTCTCGGTGCTCGAGAGCATGCACGCTGGCGTCCCCGTCCTTGCCTACGACGTTGGCGGCGTCGCCGAGGCTGTCCCCCCCGAGGGCGTCGTTCCGGCAGGCGACCTCTCGGCGTTCATCGATCGTGCCGAGGAACTCGTTACGTCTCCCGACGCTCGCCTGGATCTGGCCGCTCGCGTTCGCGACCGCGCCCGCGAGCGGTTCACCGCCGATCGCATGGTCGCCGACTACGAGCAGGTGTACGAACGGACGCTATCGACGCACTGACTCCGGATCGAAGCGCCCGGATTCGACCATGGCTTCGAGCGGGTTGTCGTCGATGTCGAGTGGCAGGGAGACCCGATCGTTCCGTCGCTCAGACTCCCAACAGGCGAACACGACCTCCGTCGCTGCCAGCGAGTGTTCGACCCTGAGTGGCGACGGGCGTCCATGACGGACGGACTCCACGACGTCCACGACGGCCCGCTCGGTGTACGGAGCGGGCAACCATCGACGAAGGGCGTCACTCGGCAGGTGCCGACCGACACGGAGTGCGATCCCCCGTAGCGAGTCGGGATCGACCTTGTCGACGGTGTCGCCGCCCGTCCCGATCGACCGCCAGCCCCCTTCGGATCCGACGCGCACCACGCTTCTGTCGTCGGGTTCGATTTCGATGTTCCCGTCGTCTCCTACCAGGCGCATTGTCGCACCGACCGCGGCGGGGTCGCCCGTCACGGCGAGGCCCTCGACCCCGTTGGCGTATTCCCACCGGGCCCGAGCCCAGGTCTCCTGATGGACGCCGTACCAGACGTTCTTCGTCTCGTACTCGACGTCGGCCTCGACCCACTGGACCGGTTCCTGCTCGGTGAAGTAGCCACAGAGGTCGAACATGTGAACGCCGTAATCGAAGAGGTTCTGCGCGCGGAACTCGATCCGTTCGAGCGAGCCGACTTCGCCGTCGTCGAGGAGGGCTTTCGCCCGCATAAACGGCCGGGCGTATCGGCGCTGGTGGTTGACCGTCAGATCGACCCCAGCCTCGCGGCACTCCCGGGCCATCGACCGGCACGTTCCCCACGTCGTTGCGAGAGGCTTCTCGCAGTGAACGGCGGTGACGTCCGCTGGCACGCAGTCGGACACGATCGCAGCGTGCGTTCCTGGGGGCGTACAGACGCTCACGATGTCCGGCGCCGCTCGCTGGAGCATCAGTTCGTGGTCCTCGTAGACGTTCCCGGTCGAGAGTCCGACCACGTCGCAGAACCGACGCGCGTACCGAGGATTGGTGTCCGCTGCGGCGATTAGTTCACACCCCTTCGCCCGTTGGTACCCCCTGGCATGGTCGTACCCTTGACCGAACTGGCCAGGTTCGCGCTCGTCCGGAGGTGTTCCGACACCGATCACCGCCGCACGGAGCATACACCCATAGAGAGCCCTCCCTCCCATAGCGGTTGCGGATGGGAGAGTTCCTTCTGGCTGTCGCTGAGTTGTGCTGGACGGCGGTCGCGACCACCGCCCTATCGACGACCGGTCGACCGAGTCTCCCGCCAGTCTCCCGAGTTCGGACAGTCGCGTCGTGCCGAGGTCGTGGAGTGCCCAGTCGTTGGCGAGGTCGTCTGCAACGCCTCTCTCTACAGCCAGTGCTCGAAGGCGCCGTTTCACGTCCGGGTCGACGTCGACGGTGCGGTCGAGGTCTGCGTCCTCGTCCCAGTAAAATGGGGCCTGCGGGCCGAGCAGTTCCGAGAGCTCGAAGTCGGTCACGGCCTGAAAGTAGAACGCCGTAAGGGCTGTCTCCATCGCGATCGTACTGCGCGTCCCGGAGGCGACGTCCTCGTCGGTGACGACGGTCTCGAAGGCCTCGAGCGCAGCGTGCTGGTCGACGTAGAAGGCCGTATTCACCGCGATTTTGACGAACTTCGGCTCGTCCAGGGCGAGCCCGTGCAGGTGGTCAGTGACGGCGCTGTCGGGGTGATGGAAGCCCGGCCGTAGGTGTACGACTCCTCGTAGGCGATGTGCGTCTCGTCGACGGACTCGGGAATCGCAGCGAGAAACGCGAGCGCGGCGGCTGGAATCGCGACGACGCCGTCGGACTGGCGGGTGCGAACGACCGAGCGGCCGATGGCGTTGGCGACGACGTGCCCCACCGCTGGGAACTCGTCCTGTTCGCGCGGGTCCTGGGCGGTTGCGAACTCCACGACGACGTCCCACGCGTCTGCCCGGGCGGCAGTGGCGAGTCCGTCGTCGAGCGGTTCGTAGTAGGCGAACCGCACGTCGTGGAGGAGGTCCCGACCACCCCGGGTATCGCCGCTGGCCACGTCTGCCAGCACCCGTTCGTACTCCGCAACCGCACGGTACAGTGCCGACAGGTCGCCCTCGGGACGGCCATCGTCGCGGCCGTAGCCGCGTGGGTCGCCGCCGACCTGGCGAGTCCAGTGCTGGTCTTCGCCGGCGTGGCACTGCTCACGGGGTACTTCCTCGACGACCGCCAGGGCGCCCCACAGGACGTAGCCCCCTGCTGTGAGGACGACGTCTGTGACAACGGTTCCGACGATGTCCCCTACTGGCCGCCGCTACTCCCACTCCCCGAACCCCACCCGGGGTTCGGCGGATGGCGGTCGTCCATCCGTCCGAGGTAGCGTTCATTTCGGCGTGGCACGTGTCGCCGTCGCCTTGAACGAGG
>CAZIVN010000033.1:8466-15007 GCA_964542685.1 uncultured Halobacteriales archaeon | reverse complement strand
TCAACGCCACCGACGACGGCATGGTCGGCCAGCAGACGTTCGCCGGCGAGGCCACACGCCTGGCGTACATGACCGACGAGGCCCAGGAGGGACGGGACGCGTTCGTCGAGGGGCGAGAGCCGGAGTTCGAGGAGTTTCCCTGGCACTACTAGACGACCACCTTTTTTCCCCTCGGGTCGCGCCTGCGGCGCGACCACTCGGGCAAAAAATCTGGACCAAAAAATGCCGCGCTCGCTCACTGCGTTCGCTCGCGCGGGTGCTATGCTCTCACTTCCGCCGCCGCACCACCACTGCATTGCCTCTCCACCGCCACCGCACCGCCGACGCACCGTCACCGTAACGCCACCGCACCGCCGACGCACCGCTACTGCACCGCCGACGCACCGTCACCGCCCCGCCGCCGCAACCACAGGCGCTAATGTGTCCCTGGCCCAAGTCCGAGCAACGATGTCCACTGCCGACACCGACGTGTCGAAGACGAGAGCGTGGGTGATTGCCGCTCGCCCTCAGACACTGCCGGCAGCGGCCGCGCCGGTCCTCGTCGGCACGGCCGTCGCGGTCCACGACGGCTCCTTCTCGCCCGTCCCGGCGCTGTTCGCGCTGGTCGGCGCGGCGCTGATCCAGGTCGGGACGAACTTCGCGAACGACTACTACGACGCCGTGAAGGGCGCCGACACCGACGACCGCGAGGGCTTCACCCGGGTGACCGCCGGCGGCCTCATCGAACCCGACGCGGTCAAGCGCGCGATGGCGCTGACGTTCGGGCTGGCGATCTGTTCGGGCGTCTACCTGGTGTACGTGGCCGGGGTTCCGATCGTCCTCGTCGGACTGCTCGGCATCGCCTCCGGCATCCTCTACACCGGTGGGCCGTACCCCCTGGGCTACCACGGGCTGGGCGATCTCTTCGTGTTCGTCTGGTTCGGGTTGGTCGCCGTCACCGGAACGCACTACGTGCAGGCCGTCGAGACTGCTGCCTGGCTGTCGGACCCACTCGCAGTCGCGGCCGGACTGCGCGCCATCTCGCCGACGGCGGTCGTCGCGGCGCTGCCGGTCGCCGCCATCTCGACGAACATCCTGGTCGTGAACAACGTCCGCGACCGCGAGACCGACGCCGCGGCTGGCAAGCGAACGCTTGCAGTGTTGCTCGGCTATCGCGGCGCACGGGCCGAGTTCCTGGCGATGCTGGCGGTCGCCTACGCGACGCCGGTCTGGATGTGGGCGAGGATGGCGTTTCACCCGGCCGTGCTCGCCCCCCTGGCGACGCTCCCACTCGCTGCCAGCCTGACGCGGACGGTCCTGACCCGGACCGACGGCGAGGCCCTGAACCCCGCCCTGGAGCGGACCGGGCAGTTGCTGTTCGCCTTCGCCGCGCTGTTCGCCCTGGGGGTCGTCGCCCCGGAGGTCGTCGCCTGATGGAGGCCGCCGTGCGTCCGTTCGCCGTCGATCTCTCGGACCCCCTGACGACGGCGAACGGCGAGACGACCGAACGGGAAGGCTTCCTCGTCCGGATCCGCGACGGTGACATCGTCGGTCTCGGGGAGGCGACGCCGCTTCCTGGCTGGACCGAACCGCTGGCGGACTGCCGGTCGAGGCTCGAGGCGGCGGTCGAACGACTGGAACACGACGGCCCCGAACGAGCGCTGGACGTGGCCGCGGGCGCGCCGGCCGCCCGTCACGCCCTCTCGCTCGCGCTGGCGGATCTGCGGGCGCGCCGGGCCGGCGTTCCGCTGTACCGACACCTCGCCGAAACCGGGACGGACGTCGAGACGGTCCCGGCAAACGCCGTGGTCGGGGACGGTCGGACCGACGAGACGGTCGCGGCCGCACGCGCCGCGGTCGACGAGGGGTTCGACTGCCTGAAGGTGAAAGTCGGCGCGAGACCGGTCAGCGAGGACGCGGCCCGCCTGGGTGCGGTCCGGGACGCCGTGGGCGAGGCCGTCGCACTCCGGGCCGACGCCAACGGCGCCTGGACGCGCGTCCAGGCCTACGAGGCCTACCGAAACCTGGCCGCGACCGGCGTGGACTTCGTCGAGCAACCGCTCTCGCCGGACGACCTCGGGGGCCTGGCCGGACTGCGCGGCAAGCCCGTCGGCGTCGGCGTCGACGAGACGCTCCGGACCCTCCCCCTCTCGGCAGTCCTCGAAGCCGACGCGGCCGACGTCGCGGTGTGCAAACCGCAGGCGCTGGGCGGGGTCGATCGGGCGCTCGCGACGGCCCGAACTGCTCGCGACGCGGGCCTCCGGGCCGTCGTCACGACGACGATCGACGCCGTCGTGGCGCGGACCGGCGCGGTCCACTGTGCCGCCGCTCTGGCCGCCACAGAGCCGGTGCCGGCCTGTGGCCTCGCGACCGCGGACCGGATCGCGGCGGACCTCGGGCCGGATCCGGCGCCGGTCGCGGACGGCCGCGTCGCGGTCCCGTCGGCGCCCGGCCTCGGCGTGGAGGGGGTGTGGGACGGATGATGCCGGGCGGAGGAGGAGCCGACGGGAGACGGGAGTGGCCGGACCGGGACCCACTCGCCCACCGCGCGGCGACGACGCCGGAGCGGACCGCAGTGATCGACGCACGGAGCCAGGATGGCCAGGACGACGGTGCCTCCCGGACCGACTACCGGACGTACGACGCCGAAGTGGAGGCGCTGGCGGCGGGGCTGACGACCGTCGACGGCCTCGAACCGGTGCGTGAACCGGGTGCCGAGGGCGGCGACGGTCCACCGCCACGCGTCGCCGTCCTCGCCGCCGACCGCGCCGCGGTGCCGCGGACGCTGTTCGCGGCCACGCGACTCGGGGCGTCGGTGGTGCCGCTGAACGTCCGATCCGACGACGAGCGACTCGTCGAGACTCTCCGGCGGACCGACGCGGGGGCACTGCTCTGTGACGCCCCGTCGGCGACGCGAGCGGGCGCCCTGGCAGACGTGGTGGGTCTCGACGGAGTGTACGACGTGGCGGCCGTCCGGGAACGTGGCCGCGCCGCGGAGCGGTCGCCCGCGGACCGCAGTGTCGACCCGGACGCCGAGCGCCTGGTGCTGTTCACCTCCGGGACGACGGGCCGGCCGAAGGGCGTCCGCCTGACGCTCCGGAACCTGCTTGCCAGTGCGACGGGGTCGGCGTTCCGCCTGGGCGTGCTCCCGGGAGACCGCTGGCTCTGCTCGCTCCCCACCTACCACATGGGTGGGCTCGCCCCGTGGATCAGGGCGACGCTGTACGGAACGGCGGTCGTGGTCGGCGAGGCGTTCGACCCCGGGGTGACGGCGGCGGAACTGCGCGAGCACGACGTCACCGGCGTCTCGCTCGTGCCGACGATGCTGGTTCGCCTGCTGGATGCGGGCTGGGAACCCCCCGCGTCGCTCCGCTTCGTCCTCCTGGGCGGCGGCCCCGCCGACGAGGCCCTCGTCGAGCGCGCTCTCGACCGGGACGTTCCGGTGTGTCCGACCTACGGGATGACCGAGACGGCCTCCCAGATAGCGACCGCGCTGCCCGAGACGGCCGGCGACCACCCCGGCACCGTCGGGCAACCGCTCGTGACGACTGCCGTCACCGTCGTCGACGAGGCGGGCGACCCGGTCGAGGCCGGCGAGCGCGGCGAAGTGGTCGTCGACGGGCCGACGGTGACGCCCGGCTACCTGGACGACGAGGTCACCGGGGCGGCGGTGTCCAACCACGGCCTCCACACCGGCGACCTGGGCTACCGGGACGCGGACGGACGGCTCCGGATCACCGGCCGCGTCGACGACGCGTTCGTCAGCGGCGGCGAGACGGTCCATCCCGAGGCCGTCGCCACGCGGCTCCGGAACCACCCGGACGTCGAGGACGCGGCGGTCGTCGGCCTGCCCGACCGCGAGTGGGGCCGCCGCGTCGCCGCCGCGCTCGTCCCCGGAGCGGACGTCGAGCCGGGCCACGTCGTCGAGGACTGCGCCACCGACCTCGCGGACTACGAGCGGCCCCGGAGGGTCCTGGCAGTCGAGTCGCTCCCCCGGACCGCGTCCGGGACCGTCGACCGGTCGGCGGTGCGAGAGCGACTGGCCGAGGACGGGAAAGACGTTTAGCCGCCGGCGGTCCTACCGGCGGGCGTGTGCACGTTGACGTTCGCCTGGCAGGTGTTCTCCGAGGCTCCGCTGATCGTGGCCGCCAACCGCGACGAACTGCTCGACCGCCCCTCGGAACCGCCTGCCGTCCGCGAGGGCGAGCGCCGGTTTCTCGCGCCGGCGGACGCCGAAGCCGGCGGGACCTGGATCGGCGTCAACGACGCCGGCGTGGTCGTCGCCGTCACGAACCGCTGGGTCGACGCCGACCTCGCCGGCGAGCGCTCTCGAGGGTTGCTCGTCCGTGACGCGCTCGGGGCCGAGAGTGCCGAGGCTGCGGGTCGACTGGTCGAACGCGCCGTCGACGACCACGAGTACCAGGGGTTCAACCTGTTCGTCGCGGACGCCACCGCGGCCCTGGTCTACGCGTTCGACGGGAGCCTCTCGGTCGCGACCGTAGAGCCCGGCGTCCACGTCGTCGTCAACGTCGGCTGGGACGGGCGGTACGTGATCCCCGGCCACAGACCCGAGGCCGGCGAACGCCAGGCCGCCGCCGCGGACCGCGTCCGGGACCTGCTGGCCGTCGAACCCGGCGAGACCGCGACGGCGTGGCGCGACCGCGCGGCCGACCTGCTGGGCGACCACGACGTCGGCGTCTGCGTCCACGGCGACGGGTTCGGCACGCGGTCGTCGTCCCTCCTCACGGTCGGCGACGACGTCGAGTACCTGTTCGCCGACGGCCCGCCCTGCGAGACGGCCCACGACCCGGTCGCCGCCGACTTCTCGCTGCGGGACGCCGACGACGGACAGAAGTAGTTCCCACTGCAACGGACCGTCGATGCCCGCCGAGCGGCTTCCCGGCGTCCCCGACGGCGAGGACAGCATCGTCTGTCACGTCGACATGGACTGCTTCTACGCCGCCTGCGAGCGCCTGCGGGAGCCGGCGTTGCGCGGGGAACCGGTCGTCGTCGGGATGGGCTACGAGGACGGCGAGAGCCACGGCGCGGTCGCGACGGCGAGTTACGAGGCCCGGGAGTACGGCCTGGAGTCCGCGATGGCCATCTCGGAGGCCCTGGAACTGCTCCCGCGAATCGAGGACGCCGACGAGGAGGGCCTCGACCCGGACGACTGCGGGTACTACCGGCCCGTCGACATGGAGTTCTACGAGTCCGTCAGCGAGGACGTCCGCGAGATCATCCACGACTGTGCGGACGTGGTCCGGGAGGTGAGCATCGACGAGGCGTACCTGGACGTCACGGACCGGACCGCCTGGTCCGTCGCCGAGGGATTCGGCCGGTGGATCAAGGATCGCATCGACCGCGAGGTGGGCGTCACGGCGAGCGTCGGCGTCGCGCCGAACATGAGCGCCGCCAAGATAGCCAGCGACCACGACAAGCCGGACGGCCTGGTCGTCGTCGGCCCCGACGACCTGGAGTCGTTCCTGGCCCCACTGCCAGTCGAGGAACTGCACGGCGTCGGCCCCGTCACGGCCCGCGAACTCCGCGGGATGGGCCTCGAGACGGCCGGCGACGTCGCGGCGGCACCCGTCGGCGACCTCGTGGATCGGTTCGGCCAGCAGGGACGCAAACTCCACCGTCGGGCCCGCGGCGAGGACGACCGCGAGGTTCGACCGACGGGCCGGCCCAAGAGCCTCTCGCGGGAGTCGGCGTTCACCGAGGCCGTCGACGAGTGGGAACCGAAACGGGAGAAAGTCGAACGCCTGGCCGCCGCCGTCGCCGACCGTGCGCGGCGCAAGGGGGCGACCTACCGGACGATCGGCGTGAAGGCCGTGCTCCCGCCGTTCGACGTGAACACGCGCGAGCGGTCACTCCCCGGCCCTGTGGACGACCCGGAGCTCCTGGAGTCCGTCGCCCTGGACCTGTTCGAGGAGTTCGACGACGAGGCAGTCAGGAAGGTCGGCGTCAGGGTGTCGAACCTCTCGTTCGCCGAGGGCGACCAGGCGACGCTGGACGGGACCTGGGACGACGCCGTCGACGCCGAGGGCGAGCGGACGGGTGCCGACCCGGTCGTGTCCGAGGCGTCGTCGGCCGAGGAGGGTGACTCCGACGACGAGGGCCAGGCGTCGCTGACCGACTTCGAGTAGGGCGACCCGCGGGCCGCCGACCCATTGCAGTTTTATACATCCGTACCTACGTCACGTGTAGGATCGCACCGGGGAGCTATGACGGAGGACTTCTACGACCTGATGGACGTCGACGAGGACGCCTCCCAGGATGAGATCAAATCCGCGTTCCGGGAGAAGGTGCGCGAGTACCACCCGGACCTCAACGACGACCACCGGGCCCAGGCCCAGTTCACGGCGCTGAAGAAGGCGTACGACACCCTCGGGAACCCCTCGGAGCGCAACGCCTACGACCGGATGGGCCACGAGGACTACGTCGCGAAGCGAATCAAGGGCCTCCCATCGCAGGACGTCTGGTCGTCGGACTCCACCTCGTCGTCGGGCGCCGCCTCCACCTCCTCGACTTCCTCGACTTCCTCGACTTCCTCGACTTCCTC
>CAZIVN010000033.1:0-8366 GCA_964542685.1 uncultured Halobacteriales archaeon | reverse complement strand
TCCTCGACTTCCTCGACTTCCTCGACTTCCTCGACTTCCTCCGGTTCGACCGGGTCGACCGCCGAAACCTCCACCTCGTCGGGCCGGTCGTCGACGTCCGGGACGACCGGGGGGCGAGGGTCGTCGGGTCGAACGTCGTCCTCGTCGTCGGCGTCGACGTCCTCGCGGTCGACATCCTCCTCGCGGTCGTCCTCGTCCGGGTCGTCCTCGTCCGGGTCGTCGTCCGCCGCCAGTTCCTCGTCGGGAGCGTCGGCCGCCGCGTCGACGAGTCCCGGGTCGTCCGCCGCGGACGGCGGCACCGGAACTGCCTCGGCCTCGACCGGCTCCACGACGAGTCAGTCTCGCGGACGGTCGACCGGGAGTACGGCGACGAGGTCGTACGGTGGCCGGAGCACGACGACCGAGACGACGAGCGAGGAGTACGGCCTCCTGGGCCGACTCCTCCGGATCAGAATCGGGTGGCCGGGCATCGTCGTCGCGAACGTCGTCTACCTCGTCGGGGTGGCGCTGTTCGCCGCCGCGAACCTGGGGGCTTTGCGGTCGTTCGGGAGCACACTGGCGTCGGCCGACGTCGCGGCGATCAGGGCCGGGGCCACCGCGTCGCCGGACGCGACGTTCTCGACGTACCTCTACGGCACGGAGTACGTCGCCGCGACGGACGTCTCGGTCCGCGGTGCGGCACTGGTACTGGGTGCCGTCGTGCTCCCGTTCGTGTACGGCGTCGTCGTCAAGCGCACGCGGCGGGCGTCCATCCGCTGGGACCCGACGTGGCTGTACGTCGTCTGTACGCTCGGGCCACTGGCGGGCGTCGGCGCGAACCTCGCGGGCTACGAGTACGTCGGCCTCGACGTCGCGCTGTTCCTGGCCGTCCCGCTGCTGGCCGTCGTCGCGTTGCCACTCAGCGCGTTCGTCCGCCCGTTCGTGAAACGCGTGTTCTTCAGCGACTGATCGCCGGCGGCACTCAGCGGACGTAGTACGGATCCGCGTGGGGCTGGAACCGTCCCAGGTCGCTGATCTGGCGGTAGTCCCGCGACAGGAGCGCCGTCAGACGGTCGCGGATCGCTCGTTCCTGTGCGTCGGTCCAGTCGCCAGGCTCTGCCACGGGAACCACCAGCCAGCCGCGACCGTGGAGTTCCCGCGCGTGCAGGGCCGTGGCGTCGGTGCCGACGCGGCCGGCACGGCTGGTGTACTCCCGGACGACGTGGTCGACGGCGCGGTCCCCGACCGCAACAAGGACGTGGGCGCCGATGGCGCGCAGTTCCGCGTCGAAGAAGGGTTCGAGGTCCGCGTAGGCGTCCGCCGTCGGCCCGCCGTCGGGCGGCCAGCAGGGGTACAGGTAGCTCAGGAAGCAGTTCCGGGGGTCTGGGTCGTCGGATTCGGCGAGGAGTCCCACCTCGGCCAGGACCGACAGGAGCCGTCGGCCGCCATCGGTGCCGGTGAAGGGGACGCCGGACTCGCCGCCACCGTGAATCGCCGGGTGGTCCCCCACGACGTGGACGTCGGCGTTCGCGTCGCCGTAGCCGAACACGGCCGCGTGACCGCCGGGCGTGGGATCGCCACAGGGCGGGGCCATGCCGAAGGGGTTGCTCATTCGGTCGGTGACGTTCTCCACGCGGGGACGGAGGCGATCGGCGGCCAAAACGCTCCCGGTCCGCGACGGTCACGGCCGCCGTCGAGACGGCCGTCGCCGACAGACACAACCGATTCCGGGCCGAACGCGGCGGCGTGCAACCGACCGACGTGGACGCGGCGTTCGACGACATCGAGGAGCACTGGTCACCGCGGGTCGCCGCCACCGTCGGGGACTGCGCGCTGAAACTCGCGCGGGTCGAGGGCGAGTTCGTCTGGCACAGTCACCCCGAGGCCGACGAACTGTTCCTGGTCCGGGACGGCGAACTGACCGTCGAGTTCCGCAACCGGCCGGACGCGACGCTGTCCGACGGCGACCTGCTCAGGGTCCCCGCGGGCGTCGAACACCGGCCGGTGGCACCGGAGGAGACGCGCCTCCTCCTGTTCGAACCCGCGGAGACGACCAACACGGGCGACGCCACCGGGGCCGCCGAGGGGTTCGTGGAGACGGCCGGGGAGGACCTGTAGCGAGCGCCGCGGTCGAACGGCCCCGGGACGACCCCACTCTGACAGGGAGTCTGTCAGAACGGAACCGATAGCCACCCGGAGGTTCTACCCGAGCGTACGACCATGGAGCGACGGTACGACCACGACGCGGTAGAACGACGGTGGCAACGAACCTGGCGGGACCGGGCGGCGTTCCGGACGCCCGAGGACCCCGAAAGCCCGGAGTACGTGCTGTCGATGTTCCCGTACACCTCCGGCGAGATGCACATGGGTCACGTCCGCAACTACGCCATCACGGACGCCTACAGCGTCCTGCGGCGGATGCAGGGCGCCGACGTGTTGCACCCGATGGGCTGGGACGCGTTCGGGTTGCCAGCAGAGAACGCCGCCGTGGAGCGTGACACGACGCCGCGGGAGTGGACGGAGCGGTGCATCGGTCGGATGCGCGACCAGTTCGACGTCCTGGGACTGGGGTTCGACTGGGACCGCGAACTGACGACCTGCGACCCGGAGTACTACCGGTGGAACCAGTGGCTGTTCGCCCGCCTGCGCGAGGCGGGCCTGGTCGACCGGCGGGCTGGCGAGGTGAACTGGTGTCCCGACTGCGACACCAGCCTGGCCGACGCCCAGGTCGAGACGGAGGACGGGCAGGAGGTCTGCTGGCGCTGTGAGACGCCGGTGACCACCCGGTCCCTTTTGCAGTGGTACGTCCGGACGACGGAGTACGCCGACGAACTGGCCGACCACCTGGAGGACCTGACCGGCTGGCCCGACCACGTCCGCGAGATGCAACGGGAGTGGATCGGTCGCCAGGAGGGTGCGACCGTCACGTTCGAACTGGACGACGGCACGGCCGTCGAGACGTTCACGACCCGCGTCGACACGCTGTTCGGCGTCACCTTCCTGGCGGTGGCGCCGAGCCACCCCGTGGCCGACGCCGCCGCCGACCGCGAGGACGCAGTCGCGAAGTACGTCACACGCGTCGCAGACCACCCCGACGACGCCGACCCGGGCTACGACGGCGTCGACACCGGTGTCCGTGCGACCCACCCCGCGACCGGCGCGTCGCTGCCGGTGTACGTCGCGGACTTCGTGGTGGGCGACGTCGGCACGGGTGCGGTGATGGGCGTCCCCGCACACGACGACCGGGACTTCCGGTTCGCCCGCGAGCAGTCCCTGCCCGTCCGGCCAGTGGTCGCCCCCGAGGACGCGGTGGCCGCGGACGGCGGAACCGCGACGGCCCAGGGCGACGTCGAGACGCCGTACACTGGCGAGGGGCGCCTGGTCGACAGCGGCGAGTTCTCCGGGACCGACAGCGAGCGGGCCCGGGAACTGATCCCGGAAGGCGTCGACGCGGTCGAGCGGGACCGTGCCTACCGCCTGGACGACTGGCTGATCTCGCGACAGCGCTACTGGGGGACGCCCATCCCGGTCGTCCACTGCGAGGCCTGTGGTCCGGTGACCGTCCCGGACGAGGCGTTACCGGTCGAACTGCCGGAGTACGTCGAGACGACGGGCAACCCGCTGGCGGCCGCCGACGAGTGGGTCGAGACGGAGTGTCCCGAGTGTGGCCGCCCCGCGCGCCGCGAGACGGACACGATGGACACGTTCGTCGACTCCTCGTGGTACTTCGCCCGCTTTGCCGCCCCGACCGACGACGCGCCGTTCGACCCGGACCGTGTCGACGAGTGGTTACCGGTCGACCACTACGTCGGCGGCGTCGAACACGCCGTCTTGCACCTGCTGTACGCCCGCTTCGTCACGAAGGCCCTGCGGGACCTGGGCCACGTCGACGTCTCGGAACCGTTCGAGCGCCTGACCTGCCAGGGGATGGTCCTGCGGAACGGCGAGAAGATGTCGAAGTCGAAGGGTAACGGCGTCTCACCCGAGGCGGTCGTCTCCGAGTACGGCGCCGACACCGCCCGTCTGTTCACCCTGCGGGCCGCCCACCCGGAACGGGACTTCGACTGGACGGACGAGGGCGTCGAGAGCGCACGGGCGACCCTGGACCGGGCCGTCCGCGTCGTCGAGGCCCGGGGCGAGGCCACCCGCGAGGAGCGGCGGCCGGCCGACGACAACGTCGCCCGGACCGTCGACGCGGCCGTCTCGCGGGCGACGGACGCGTACGAGTCGATGGCCTTCCACCGCGCGATTCAGACCGTCGAGGACCTGCTGGGCACGCTCGACCGCTACCGGACCGAGACGACCCCCCACGGCGAGACGTACCGCCGCGGCGTCCGCGTCCTGGTCCGGGTGCTGGCCCCGGTGGCGCCACACGTCGCCGAGGAACTGTGGACCGACGTGGGCGACGGCGACCTGGTGATCCGATCGGACTGGCCGACGCCCGACGGCGACGTGGCCGACCGCGAGCGTCGCCGGTCGCTGATCGAGACGACCGAGGACGACGTGCGAGAGATCTGTTCGGTGGCGGGCATCGACGCCCCCGAGTCGATCCAGGTCGTCGTCGCGAGCGACTGGAAACGCGAGGTGACGCGGGTCGCCCGTGACCACCCTGACGACCCAGTGCCGGCGGTGATGTCGGACCCGGACCTGCGAGAGCGCGGCGACGAGGCCGTCACCGTCGCCCGGAAGACAGCGACGGACGGCGCCGACCCCCTCCCGACCGAGCGCGAGCGGGAGATTCTGGAGCGAGCGGCGTGGCTGCTGGCGGCGGCGTTCGACGCCGACGTGGTGGTTCGGACCGCCGACGACCCGGACGCCGACCCGGACGCGGCCGGGCGCGCACTGCCGGCCAGGCCCGGCATCGCGGTCCGGGAGTGATACTGGCGGACAGAAGTCAGTGCGAACGAACTCGCCGACGGTCGGCGAGTTCGTTCGAATAGTTCTGTCCGGTAGTATGAGACGGGGCAGGCGCCAGCCGAAATCTCCTTCTCGGGGGGGCGACGAAGGTCGACCACGGGCGTCGGGACGCGACTCCTGGGCGGGCGGATCAGGGTCGGCCGCGAGGCCGGCGCCGGGCGACAGTTGCTCGGTGCGGCGTTCGGCGTGTTTCCGTTCGTCGCCGCCGGAACCGCCGTCGTCTACCTGCTTCCGTTCCTGGTCCCGGCCACCCTGAACAGCGTCGTCGTCGAACCGACGTCCGTAGCCCAGTACCTCACCGCTGGCAATTCGGTCGACGTTCCCCCCGCGACGCCCGAGTTCGGCGTGCCGTCGAGGCTCCGTGTGACCGTGCTGGCGGTCGGTCCCGTCCTGCTGTGCGTGGGCGGTATGGTCGGGTTCGTGCTCCGGTGGCGACGGGACTACGAGGTGCGCGTCACCGTCCCGGAAGGTTTCGTCCGGTAGGACTGACCGGAGGGCCTGGTCGACCGGTCCCGACCCCGGACGGCGCCCCGGGCCGGTCGGCAGTGCCGCGGTCCGAACCTTCTCACCCCTCGAACCCGAACGCCCGGTATGACCGACGACCGGACGGTCTGGGTCCTGGGCGACCAGTTGACGACGGAGGTGGGACCCCTCGCCGACGGTCCCGGGACCGTCGACCGCGTCCTCCTGATCGAAGCGAGCGAGTTCGGCCGGAGACACCCCTACCACCCGCACAAACTCGTCCTGGTGTTCTCCGCGATGCGACACTTCCGGAACCGACTGGCCGACCTGGGCCACGACGTCGAGTACCACCGCGTGGAGACGTTCGGCGAGGGACTCGACGCGCACTTCGACCGCCACCCAGGCGACGACCTCGAACTGATGCGACCGCCGGGCCACGGTGCCGTCGAGCGACTGCGCGGCCTGGTCACGGACCGCGGCGGCACCCTGACGGTCCTGGACAACGACCTGTTCTTCCTGACGCCCGATGAGTTCGACGACTGGGCGGGCGACGACCACCGCCTGCGCCACGAGTCGTTCTACCGGTTCCAGCGCCGGCGGACGGGCTACCTGATGGACGGCGACGAACCGCTCGGCGGCGAGTGGAACTACGACGACCGGAACCGAGAGACCCCGCCGGACGACTGGGAGTCGCCGCCGGTCCCCCGCTACGAACCGGACCCGACGACTCGCGAGGTCGTCGAGTGGGTCGAGGAGACCTTCGACGGCGGCTACGACGAACCGCCGTACGGCGGTGACTGGGCCGACCCCGAACCGTTCTTCTGGCCGGTCACGCGAACCGAGGCCCTGGACGCGCTGGACCGGTTCGTCGACGAGCGACTCCCCGAGTTCGGCCCCTACCAGGACGCGATGCGCGAGGACGACGAGACGCTGTGCCACGCACTGCTCTCGGGTGCAATCAACGTCGGCCTCCTGACCGCCGAGGAGTGTGTCGACCGTGCGGTCGCGGCCTACCACGACCGGGACGAGGTGGGACTGGCGAGCGTCGAGGGGTTCGTCCGGCAACTGCTCGGGTGGCGGGAGTTCGTGCGCCACGTCTACCGGCGCGCGATGCCGGACCTGGCCTCGGCGAACGCCCTGGACGCCACCGAGGACCTGCCGGAGTTCTACTGGACCGGCGAGACGGACATGGCCTGCGTCGGGACGGCCGTCGACGGCGTTCGAACGCGAGGGTACAGCCACCACATCCAGCGGCTGATGGTGCTGTCGAACTTCGCGACGCTGTACGGCGTCGAACCGGCCCAGGTCAACCGCTGGTTCCACGCCGGCTACGTCGACGCCTACCACTGGGTGACGACGCCGAACGTGATGGGCATGGGGACGTTCGCGGACGACGCGATGTCGACCAAGCCGTACGTCTCCTCCGCGAACTACGTCGACAAGATGAGCGACCACTGTGCGGCCTGTCCCTACTACAAGACGAAGACCACGGGCGACGGCGCCTGTCCGTTCAACGCGCTGTACTGGGAGTTCCTCGGGCGCAACGAGGACCGACTCCGGTCGAACCACCGGATGGGGCTGGTGTACTCACACTGGGACGACAAGGACGAGGCGGAACGCCGGGAGATCCGCGAGCGAGCCGACGAGATCAGGGCGATGGCCGAGGACGGACGGCTCTGACACGGGTTAGTTTCATTCATTACCGGTGATCGCCCGTACGGTACCGGCGATCACCGGTAAACAGTGAAACTAACCCGTATGAGACGGCGGGACGGGGTCAGAACTGGTTGCGTGCCGCGAACCGCCAGGTGCGCACCGCGCGGACGTCCAGGCCCGTTGCCTCTGCGACGACGCTCGCGTCGACCCACCCGAGCTGTTTGACCGACGTGACGCCGGCCGTGGCGAGCTGTTCCGCGTCGGCCCTGCTCACGCCGGCGACGGCCGTCACCGGCGTCGGCCGCTCGCGGTCCGCCCAGACGTCCTCGTCCTCCCGGTCCGGCAGGATGGAATCGTACTCGGCGTTCTCCCAGTCGCCGTCGCTGGCGGCGATCCAGGCGCGTTCGGTGGACTGGAGGTACTCCATCGCGTCCGACCGCTCCGAGAGCCCGTCGCCGAGCGTCGAGGCGTAGTGCAGGGAGAACTCGGTCCGCAGGGCCGCCGCCGTCTCCGTGTCGACGCCGGCCTCCACCAGGTCCCGGAAGGAGACGCGGCGTTCGAGCAGGTCCGCGGGCCCCACGTCGGCGCTCCGGAGTTCCGCCGCGATTTCGTCGTCGACGCCCGGGAGGTCCGACAGCGTCGGATTCGACTCCGGGCCGTCCTCGGCGTCGCCGGTGGTGTCGTTCACGCTCACGTCTGTCACCGTTCGTCCGTGGATGGCAGCCGATCCTCTTGAAACTTTCCGCACGGGGACGGGAGTCTGACGGAGGTACGCGAAGTGATTGGTTTGGGTGAGTGTCCGAGAGAAACGCAGTACATGGGGTGCTTCTCCGGGTGCCGTGAAAGTGTACGTCGTCTATCCGTTCTTCGTTCGTCGGGCGAATCATACGATATCAGACACGTTGGGGGCAGACACCGGTCGGTCCGACGACTTCGCTACGCTTACGGGACCACCCCGCACACTCACGCACATGTACGACCTCGAGGACGTAACGACGGTGGGCGTCGTCGGCGCAGGCACGATGGGCAGCGGCATCGCACAGGTGTCGGCGATGGCTGGCTACGACGTTGTGATGCGTGACGTGGAGCAAGAATTCGTCGAAACCGGCTTCGAAACGATCGACAACAGTCTCGACCGCATGGTCGCTGGCGACAAACTTGATGCCGACGCGGCAGAACCCATCGAGGCCCGGATCGAGGGCACGACGGAGCTCTCGGCACTGGCGGACTGCGAGGTGGTCGTCGAGGCGGCCCTGGAAGACATGGACGTCAAGCAGGACGTGTTCGCCGACCTCGACGGCATGGTCGACGGCGACGCGTTGCTCGCGACCAACACCTCCACGCTGTCGATC
>CAZIVN010000032.1:0-15200 GCA_964542685.1 uncultured Halobacteriales archaeon | reverse complement strand
CGTGTTTCAGCGGCTTCGCGGTGTCCTGGACGACGAGGTCCTCGCTGACCTCCTTGGTCTCGCCGATGCCCTCACACTCCGGGCAGGCACCGTGGGGAGAGTTGAAAGAGAAGCTACGAGTCTCGATCTCCGGGATGTCGATCCCACAGTGGACGCAGGCGAGGTCTTCCGACAGTTCGACGACCCGTCGGTCCCCGCCGGTGTCGTCGTCCGTCTCGTCGCCCTCGGCCAGGTCGCCGGTCGACCGCGCCGTGGCGCCGCCCAGATCGCCCCCGGACGGCGGGTCCGGGAGGACGACCTTGATGACGCCGTCTGCCTCCGCGAGGGCGGTCTCGACGGAGTCGACGATCCGGGGTCTGGCCTCCGTGCTGACGCGGACCCGGTCGACGACCACGTCGATGGTGTGGTCGAAGTTCTCGTCCAGGTCCGGCCGGTCCAGCGTCAGGTCGTACTCCTCGCCGTCGACCTCGACGCGGGCGTACCCCTCGCTCACGAGGTCGTCGAACAGGTCCTCGAAGGCACCCTTCTGGTCGCGGACGACCGGCGCACAGATCTTCGCCCTGGTCCCCTCCGGGAGGTCCAGGACCCGGGAGACCATCTGATCGGCGCTCTGCTCGCCGACTTCTCGGCCACACTCCGGACAGTGCGGGGTGCCCACCCGGGCGTACAACAGGCGCAGGTAGTCGTGGAGTTCGGTCACGGTCCCGACGGTCGACCGGGGGTTGTTCGCGGCGTTCTTCTGGTCGATCGAGATGGCCGGCGACAGCCCCTCGACGGTTTCGACCTGCGGCTTGTCCATCTGACCCAGGAAGTTCCGCGCGTAGGCAGACAACGACTCGATGTACCGTCGCTGGCCCTCCGCGTACACCGTCTCGAACGCCAGCGAGGATTTCCCCGATCCAGACAGCCCCGTGACGACGTTGAACTGCTCGCGCGGGATGGTCACGTCGAGGTCCTTGAGGTTGTGTTCCTCCGCCCCGCGTACCTCGATGTGGTCCTTGCTCATTCGTTCGCGTCCAAGGTTCGGGTCGGTGAAACCCTGTCGGTTCCCGGTGAGGTTCGCCTCGTCGTCCCCGGGGTCCGGGTCGGACTCGCCCTCGCGAGGACTTTTCCTGCCGCGTTTCCTACCGGCGTCCGTGCAGTTCGAACTCGAGGCGGTCGCCGGTGGCTGGACGGAGGCCGTGTTCGGCCCGCCCGACCAGGTCGACTGGCGACTGATCGACGACGGCCGCGTGGTGTTGCGCAGCTACGACTCGGTCCACACCGTGCTGACGCTGTACGACTGTGCGGACCGTCAGCGGACGACCCACCCGTCGTTCGTCGGCTGGTCGCTGTCCGACCGCGGTGACGGCGTCGTTCTCGAACTCCACGGCGCGGCCGTCGAGACGACCTACGACGACCTGGCCGCGACGCTCGAACGGTTCCTCGCGGCGCTGTTCCGGGCGCTCGACGAGGAGACGGTCGGCGACGGGGCCGAGGCGCGTGACCGCCTCGACTGCGAGGGGCCGGTCCTCGCGGACCTGCCCGCACTGTACGACCGACTCGTCGACGCCCACAAGACGTGACCGGCGAGGTGACGGTCCGTGGCACGGTCGACGCCCGCGTCGCCGGCCTGCGCCGGGCGTGACTCCGAGCGGCTTTTGCCCGGCGGCCGTCTACTGGAGTCGTGGACCTGCACGTCCGCTACGAGGGCGACGACGACCCCGAGAAGTGCACGGCGCGGGCGCTCGCGAGCGCCGGCGAGGTGACGCTCCACCACAGCGACCGCGAGACGCCGTCCGGCGTCGTGCTCAACCCGCACGCCGAGCAGGCGCTGTCGCCCGTCGACGCCGCCCACGACCGCCTGGTCGCACTGGACTGCTCGTGGGAGACGGCCGGCAGGGCTCGGTTCTCGATCGACGGGGCCCACCGGGCCCTGCCGTTCCTCGTCGCCGCGAACCCGGTCAACTTCGGCCAGCCCTTCCAGCTGACCACCGTCGAGGCGCTCGCGGCCGCGCTGACAATGTTCGGCGACCGGGAGCGAGCGGCGGCGCTGCTGTCGGCAGTCGGCTGGGACGAGACGTTCCTGGAGCTGAACGAGGAACCGCTCTCCCGGTACGCGGACTGTGCCGACTCCGCGGCGGTCGTCGCGGTCCAGGACGAGTACCTCGCCGAGGAGTGATCCCGACTGCTGTCCGGCCGTCCGAAGCTGTCGGCGGGGACGTGTCCCGGAACGTTGATTGCCGCCGAGATTCGGGGTGAGGTATGCGCTGGCGCTGGGGCCGGACCGCGGAGAGTCTGGTCGTCGTGGGGCTGTTCGTCGCCGGCCTGGTCGTCCTCGCCGGGCCGTCACGGTTCGTCGATCTGATCCGGCGGGTTGACGCGCGAATCTACGTGTGGGCCTTCCCCGTCGCCTTGCTCTGGCTGTTCGCCTGGAGCCAGACGCTGTTGCGCCTGCTGGAGAGCCGGTCGGGGAACCGCAACGACCTGTACTTCTACGTCGTGTATCTCGCGGGAATGTTCGCCCGCGGACTGGTCCCCGGCGGATCGCTCAGCGGGCCCGCCGTCATGGCCTACGTCGTGAACGCGTACACGGCGGTCGAACCCGAGCGGACCCTGGCGATGACGACGATCAGCGAACTGTGCTACTGGGCGGCCTCGATGTCGGCGGCGGTCGTCGGCGTCGCCCTGCTGGCGGCGACCGGTGGGGTCGTCGGCGGCGTGGTCGCACCGCTGGCCGGCGCCGGCGTTCTCGGGGTCGCAGTCGTCGCCCTCGTGGTCGCGGTGGCGGTCCGTCCGGACGCCGCCAGGCGGGCGATCCGGTGGCCGCTGATCCGCCTCGGGCGACTGCTCGGGCGCGTCTCCGACCGTGCGGGCGCGGCGCTCGTCCCCGACGCGGTCGACCGGCGGGTCGACAACGCCATCGCGGCGGTTCAGGATCTCCGCCGACACCCGCGTGCGACCCTGACGGCGCTGGGGTACGCACACCTCGGCATGGTCTGTTCGACCCTGACGCTGTACCTGAGCCTGTTGGCCATGGGGCGATCGATCGATCCGTGGATCCCGCTGTTCGTGGTTCCGATCGCGGGACTCGTTCGCGGCGTGTCGATCCTCCCGGGCGGGGTCGGCGCGGTCGAGGCCGGGATGGTGGGACTGCTGACGCTGGTGGCACCGCTGGGGCCCAGCGCCGCCGGCACTGCGGTGTTGCTCCACCGGATCGCCACCTTCTGGTTCCGGTTGCTGGTGGGGGCGGCGTGTCTGCTGGGGCTCGGACTGGCGAAGTCGCCGATCGCCGCCATCCCGGATCCGACGTCGGGATAACGCCGGCCACCGCACTCGGAAACGCTTTTACGCCGGAAACCGGGTAGTGAAGGTATGGCCAGCTTCGACGAAGCCGAGTCTCGTACGCTCGAGAAGATGATCTGCATGCGGTGTAACGCGCGGAACCCCCAGCGAGCCGACAAGTGCCGGAAGTGTGGGTACAAGAACCTCCGACCGAAGGCCAAAGAGACCCGTAGCGCCTAGTTCTCCTCGGGATACTTCGGTTCGCGCCGCTTCGCCCGCTCCAGGGCTCGCTCGATCACCGTTCGGACGTCGCCCTCGTAGACGTCACCGTGCCCGGCGTACATCGCGTCGACGGTCGCCGGGACCCGGTCCAGGAGCGTCTCGATGCTCTCGATCAGCCGCTCGCGGGACTGCCCGGCCATGTCCGTCCGCCCGAAACTCCCGTCGTCGAAGGCGCCGTCGTTGTACACCACCACGTCGCCGCTGTACAGTCGCCGCTGCCCGACCAGCGAGACGTGATCCGGGGCGTGGCCCGGCGTGTGGACGACCTCGCACCGCTCGTCGCCGACCCGCAGGGAGTCCCCGTCCTCGAGGGCGTGGGTCCGCCGCGGGTGCTCGTCGTACGCGTAACAGTCCGCGTCGAACCGGTCGAGGACCCCGTCCAGCTGGGCGACGTGGTCGCCGTGCTGGTGGGTCAGGACGACCCTGTCGAGGCCGTCGACGTGGTCTGCGACGACGGCCACGACGCCCGGCATCGCGCCGGCGTCGACGAGTGTCGTCCGTTCGCCGACGGCGAGGTAGGCGTTGCAGGTGAACGTCTCGGCGTCCGCGGTGACGGTGTGGACCTCCATGCCCGACCCTGGGCCCGGACGGCCCAAAACGGTGGCGCCGTCGTGTCCCGTGATCTGCCAAACGCTTTTTCTGTGATAGTCCATTACATACTCGTGTATGGGTTTCGGGAGCTACGACGAATCGGAACAAGACCGACAGGATATCGACGCCGACTACGACGAGGACGACGGGGTAACGACCGACGAGAGTGACCACGACGGTGACGTAGAGTACGAGATCGGGGCCAGCAACGACGAACTGATCGACCGCCTCAAGGACATCAAGTCCGGCGAGGAGACGTAAGGTGAAGTCGGGGACGCGGATTCTCGGCGTCGCCGAGTCGTACAGACAGGGCGCGACTCGGAGTACGCTGGCCGGCGCCGTTGTCCGCGTCGACGGGACCGTCGACGGCTTCGAGTTCGGCCGTGCCACCGTGGGTGGCCTGGACGCCACCGAGACGGTGACGGGACTGGTCGACCGACTCGACCGTCCGGACGTCCGCTACCTGCTTCTCGCGGGCATCGCGCCCGCCTGGTACAACCTGTTCGACCTCCCCGCGATCCACGAGGCCGTCGACCGCCCGGTCGTCTCGGTCACGTTCGAGGACAGTGAGGGACTGGCCGCCGCACTCGACGAGGCCTTCGAGGGCGAGGCACTCGCACGCCGCCGCCGGATCTACGAGCGCCAGCCCGCACGCAGGCCGGTGACCGTCGGCGAGGAGACGGTGTACTGTCGTGCGGTCGGTCTCGACGCCGACGTCGCGGCGGACCTGCTCCGGGCGGCGACGCTTTCGGGCGGCCGTCCGGAACCGGTTCGGGTCGCCCGTCAGGCCGCCCGGGCGGCCGACGACCTGCTCGGCCGGGTTGAGTGACGCCGCCGCCGCTCGCGGCGGAGTCGGAACCCCCTTGTCGACCGCCACCCTGGCTCCGCGTATGCCGAACACGGACGGCCCGGACGTCGTCGCCTGCGAGCGGTGTCCGGCGCTGTGTGAGAGTCGGAGCCGGATCGTCGACGGCGTCGGTCCGACGGACGCGGACCTGCTGTTCGTCGGCGAGGCGCCGGGGGCGAACGAGGACGAGCGCGGCGAACCGTTCGTCGGCCGGAGCGGCGCGGTCTTAGACGAGACGTTGCTCGCGGTCGGCCTGGAGCGGTCGGCGGTCAGGATCGCCAACTGCGTTCGCTGCCGGCCGCCGGACAACCGGGACCCGACCGTCGAGGAACTGGACAACTGTCGGGAGCACCTGCTCCGCGAGATAGCGTACGTCGACCCGACGGTGATCGTCGCGCTCGGGAAGGTGCCCGCCGAACACCTGCTCGACCGATCGGTCGCGGTCACGTCCGAAACCGGCACCGTCGAGGAAGTCCGGCTGGACGGGGAGCCACGGCGCGTCCTGATCTGCCTCCATCCGGCGGCGACGCTGTACGACCGGTCGCAACGCGAGCCGTTCGAGGCGACGCTGGCGACGGCCGCGGACCTGGCCGGCGACGGCACCGACGGCGGCCAGTCGCGACTCGGGAACTTCTGAACGGTACAGAACGGTTGTTCGGGGGGTCAGTCGCTCTTCTTCCAGCCCGTCCGGCCGACCCACTTGCCGGGGTTGAACAGGTCCTGGACCGCCTCGACGAAGCCCTTGCCCTGGTGTTCGCCGGGGCGCAGGCGAGCCCGGATCCGCGAGGAGACCAGTTCGATGCCCAGCACCACGATGAACACCATGATCAGGCCGGCGGCAGTCTGCCGGAACTGGAACAGGTCCTGACTGTTGCGGATCATCAGGCCCAGTCCGCCGGCGCCGACGACGCCCAGCGAGATGGCGATCCGGGTGTTGATCTCGAGGATGTACAGCGTCCACGCGATGAACGAGCGGGATACCTGGCTCAGCATGCCGAAACTGACGGTCTGCGTCCCGGAGGCGCCGGTCGATCTGATCGCCTCGATCGGTCCCTCCTCGATCTCCTCGAGTTCGTCGGTGAACAACCGCCCGAGGTTCCCGATGCTGTCGGTCCCGATCGCGAGGACCGCGGTGACCTGTCCCGGCGGGCCGATCGGAATGTAGAGGAAGATCCAGACGATGGCGGGAATCGCGCGGATGGCGCTCAGGGTCCCACGGAACAGGAAGTTGAACGGGAACGGGATGACCCGTTCACTCCCGAGGACGCCCAGGACGAGGGCGAACGGGAACGCGAGGACGGTACCCATGAACCCGAGCAGTAGCGTCACCAGGCTGGCTTTCACCAGCGACTGGCGTTCGGACCCGAAGCTGTCGAGGATGTGGGTCCCACCGCCCCGGAAACTCGCGGGGATGGCCTCGAGACCACGGATGTCGTTGTCCTTGGTGTAGATGGTGAAGTTCTTGAAGTCCGGCGGGAAGAACCCCTGCGCCATGAAGTCGTACATGTTCGGGAACCGCCGGGCGATGACTTCGGCCTGGAACCCGATGAACCCGAGTCCCCAGTAGGTGATACCGAGGACCGAGCCGACGACGGCGATGTAGAACGCGTACTTGATCCGGCGCGCACGGTCGAGCGCGCGGAGTTTCTCGCGAACCTCGGTGTCCGCCGACGGCGAACTCACGCGTCACCACCTCCGTCGGTCGCCGCACTCGTGTCTGCCACGGCCGCCTCGTCTTCACTCTCGCCGTCCTCGGTCGTCGTGGCGGGATCGGGCATGTCCGATCCGGCGTCGCCACCGTAGTAGATCTCGTCCATCTGCGCCATGGTCAGGTCGTCGGCGTCGCCGTCGAAGATGACCTCGCCGTTACGGATGCCGAGGAACCGGTCGCCGAACTCGCGGGCGATGTTCACCTGGTGGAGGCTGGTGACGGTCGTCAGTTCCTGTTCCTCGGCGGCCCGCTTCAGGTACCGCATCACGTCGCGAGCGGCCTTCGGGTCGAGACTCGCGACGGGTTCGTCCGCGAGGAGGATGTTCGGCTCCTGAACGAGCGCGCGAGCGATGCCGACGCGCTGTTTCTGCCCGCCACTCATCGACTCGGCGCGCTGGCCGGCCTCGTCGAGGAGGCCGACGGTCTGGAGCGCCTCCAGTGCGGTGATCTTGTCGGCCTCCGAGTGGAGCCCGAGCGCGCTCCGGAGCAGTCCGTTCCGGGACAGCGCGCCCGTGAGTGCGTTGCCGAAGGCGCTCTTGCTCTCGATGAGGTAGTGCTCCTGGAACACCATCCCGACGCCGCTTCGGTTGCGGCCGACCTCGTTGCCGCCGACCCGAACTTCCCCCTCGGTCGGCATCGTGAGTCCGTTCAGCACCCGTAACATCGTCGACTTGCCGGCACCCGACGGGCCGAGGAGGATGACGAACTCGCCCTCCTCGATGGTAAACGACACGTCGTCGAGCGCGACCGTGTCCTCGCCGTATATCTTCGTGACGTTGTCGAACTCAATTCTTGGCATGTGTTGTGTCCTGTTCGTTCCCGCTCGGCCGCCGGTGAACGAATAGGCGTACGAGACCGAGGGGGTATCGTCCTTACGAATCGAAGATGTCGGTCCCGACGCCGAGTTCGTCCGCGACGTCGATCACCGACTGGTACTCTTCCTGTCCCGCCTCGCGGACGTCGCCGAACCAGAGGTCGTCGTCGGTTCCGTCTTCGCCGTCCTGGCCCCAGTAGACCTCGTCGGGGGCCTCGAGGAACGACTGCTTGACGGCCTCTTTGGCCTCGCTGCTGATCTCCGGCGAAACCACGATGGGTGCCCGCGGCAGGCCGGTGTCCTCGTGGAGCGTGGTCGCGACGTCGGAGAACTCGTCGGTGCTCGGACCGGCACCGGTGTCCCGGACGAACCCGCCCATCGCGGCGGCGTCGACCTGCCCCTCCGCGAGCAGGGTGTAGGAGCCGACGTGACCGCCGGCGAAGCGCGCGTCGAACTCGGCCTGCGAGCCGTTCCCCTCGGGCAGCTCACCGATGTCGAGGCCGGCCTGCGAGAGGGCCCGCAGCGGGTACAGTGCACCGCTGGTCGACAGCTGGTCGGAGAACGCGATCGACGCGCCCGACAGGTCCTGGAGGTCGCTGACGTTGCTGTCGTTCGGGATCGCGATGATGCTCTTGTACGTCCAGCTCCCGTACCCGAACCGCTGGAGGATGATCTCCGCGTTGTCGCTCTGGACGCCGAGCGCGGCCGCGAACGGTCCGGTCTCGGCGACGTCGGTCGTCCCCTGACCGAGCGACTGGATGATCGCGCTGTAGTTGCTACCGATCGAACTGGCGACCGACAACCCGTCGGGGGTGTCGTAGTTCTCGGTGACGTAGCTCCCGATGTGGTCCGTGAGGGGACTGTACTGGACCTCGAGGTCCTCCTGGGGCACCGACGGGGAGATGCCGAAGTTGATCTCGCCGTCGCCGCCGAAGGTCAGTCCCATGTCGCTCTCGGTAGTGCCGTTCCCGCCGTCGGAGCCGTCGGAACCGTCGCTGCCGTCGGAGCCGTCCTCCCCGTCGGAGCCGTCCTCGCCGTCGCCGGAACAGCCAGCCAGGCCGGTTGTCAGTGCGATCGTACCCGCAGCGCCTGCACGTTTGAGGAACGCGCGTCGGTCTTGCATAACGAATCATTTGGTAATCCTCGATCCTGCCAATAAAGCTTCCTAATCAGAATAAATAGACGCGTATAGCAGTCCGGAGACTGCCGGTTCGGACCGTATGTGGTTTCTCCCCTCTCCACCGTCGCGAGGCGTCGTCGCGCCGGCGAAGCAGTTCGCTCGCCGCGGCGTCGTCGCCACTCCGCAACTACGTAGTTCGTCGTGGCCGGGTCGATCGCCGAGTCGCCGACCCGCTCACTCGATCCGGAGTCGCCGGACGGACTCGGCGCCACAGCACGGACAGACGTGGCGGTAGGTGATGTCGCTTCCCGCCGGTTCGACGACCCACTCGCCGTCGTCCTCGTAGCCACAGTCCGGACAGGTCCGTGCGACGTCTTCGAGGTGCGTGCGAAGCCGCTCGAACGCCGATGCGCCACCATCCACCGACATACATAGTGCTACGTTATCCCATAGCAAAGTCCTTTCGCACGCGCGAACGAAACCGACTTCCCCACCCTCTCCGTAGCCGTCGCCATGACCGACGAGGGGCTGATCGACGGGTCGGCGGCGCCGGACGCGACGACTGCAGACGTCGTCGTCGTCGACTACGGACTGGGGAACCTCCGGAGCGTCACCCGCGGCCTCCAGCGTGCCGGGGCCAGCGTCGAGATCACGGCCGATCCCGAGCGGTTCGGCACCGCCGACGGCGTCGTGTTGCCCGGCGTCGGCGCCTTCGGCGAGGGCGTCGAGAACGCCGACCCGCTCCGGGAGGAACTGCGGGCGGTCGCCGAGAGCGACACGCCGCTGTTCGGCGTCTGTCTCGGCATGCAGATGCTCCTGACCGAGAGCGAGGAGGCCGACCACGCCGGTCAGGGCGAGGCCCGCGGCCTGGACCTCGTCCCGGGACGGAACGTCCGGTTCCCGGCGGGCCAGACGGTCCCGCACATGGGCTGGAACGAACTCGACGTCCGGCGGGACCACCCGCTCGTCGACGGCGTCGACGGACGCTACGCCTACTTCGTCCACTCGTACTACGCCGAACCGGACGACGACGCCGCCGTCGTCGTGACGACGGACTACGGGGAGGCGTTCGCCAGCGTCGTCGCCGACGACTCCGGCACCGTGTTCGGGACGCAGTTCCACCCCGAGAAGTCCGGCGAAACCGGCCTGACGATTCTGCGGAACTTCGTCGACCTCTGTCGCCGGTGAGGTCGACGGCCTAGAGGAACTCCCGCACTTCGGAGTACCACATGTCGTGGTGGTCGACCGCCTCGATTGCCTCCGCGACCTGGACTGCGAGTGCGTGCCAGCAGAGTTGCGTCGGGTCGTCGGCGTCGAGGTTGTACTCGACGTCCTTGCAGGTACAGCCCCGTCCCTCGACGACGTACTCGTCCTCGTGGCCGACCACGACGGTGAAGTCGCGGTACTCCTTGACCCGTCGTTCGGACACCGCCTCGATCGCTCGGCGGCCGCGTCGCCCGTGGAGCGCGACGATGCGTTCGACGACCGCCGGCGTCAGTTCGCCCGCCGCCTCGAGGTCCGCGCGCCACTCGTCGACGGGATCGCTCACCGCGACCACCCCCCGGCGCACTCGGCGACCGGCGTCTCGAGACGGTCGATCACTGCCGGACGTAGTGTCTCCCCCCGCAAAACAGGTTCGGTGGGGGACGGTGAAACGCGATTTGTAGTTTTGCGCACTATTAATGATTATACTCTCCATCGAGTAGGTATGCGCCCCGGAAAAACCCGCAGACGAACCCTCCAGTCGATCGCAGCACTGCTGGCCGCCCTCGTCGCCGGTTGCTCCGGCGACGGCGACGTCGGCGGCGACGTCGGTGGCGGCGGTGGCGGCGGTGGCGGCGGCGGTGACGGCGCCGGCGGCGGTGCACAGTACGGCGCGTCGAACGACGTCGGCCTCGCGGCCGGCGGCGGCCAGGACGTCAGCGTCTTCCGGCGCAACGTCCGGGAGGGCTACCTCCCCCAGCCGTCGGCTCTGCCATACGAGGGCCTGTTCTACGACTACTACTTCGACACCGGCGACACCGGCGAGTGTACGGCCCTGTTCTGTCCGACCTACTCGACGGCGGTGACCGCCGATCCGCTGTCCGGCACGTCGGAACAGTACCTCTCGGTCGGGCTGGACTCGGGACTGAGTGGCGACGAGTTCGAGCGCAAGACCCTCAATCTCGTCGTCGTCCTCGACGTCTCCGGCTCGATGGAGGAGTCCTTCGGCGAGTACTACTACGACGACGACGGCGAGCGCCAGGAGATCGAGGACGACTCGGCGAAGATCGACGTCGCGACCGACGCGCTCCAGTCGATGACGACCCACCTCGAGGGGCCCGACAGGCTGGGCGTGGTGACGTTCTCCGACGCCGCCAGCCTCCACACCGAGCTGGGCCGCGTCGACGAACGCGACATGGACGACCTCCGGGAGGACGTCGGCCGCATCCGGGCCGGCGGCGGTACGAACATGGAGGCTGGCTTCGACGAGGCCGAACGACTGCTCGAACCCCACGAGGACGCCGACCCGACCGAGTACGAGAACCGGATCGTCCTCCTCTCGGACGCGATGCCGAACGTCGGCCAGACGAGCAACGAGGGGCTCAACGACCGGATGGCCGAGGCCGCGGACCGGGGCGTGTACACCACGTTCGTCGGCGTCGGCCTCGACGCCAACCTGAACGTCATCGACGCCATCACCGAGGTCAAGGGCGCGAACTACTACGGCGTGCGCTCGCCGGAGGGGTTCCGGCAGCGACTCGACGAGGAGTTCGAGTACATGGTGACGCCACTGGCCTTCGACGTCTCCCTGTCCGTCGAGGGCGACGGCTACGACCTGGCGAACGTGTACGGCACGACCGCCGACGACCTCGCGACCGGCGAGGTGCTGTCCATCCGGACGCTGTTCCCGTCGCCCGCCGAGGACGGCCGGGTCCGTGGCGGCGTCGTCCTGACCGAACTGGCGGACACGGGCTCGAGCCGGACCGTCGAGGTGACCGCCGAGTGGACCGAACGCGACGGCACCGCTCGGGAGACGGTCGAGACCGTCCGGGTCGATCCGGGCGAGGAGCGGTTCGACTCCACCGGCGTCCGGAAGGCCGTGTTGCTCACCAGGTACGCCACGCTGCTGAAAAACTGGACGCGCTACGAGCGCGGCGCCATCGACGGCCCGCCCGGCGAGGGCATCGAACCACCCGCCGGGGGCGACGATCCCGCGCCACGGGAACAGGAGAGCGAGGACCTGCGGATCACCGAGCCGTACGTCGGTCGACTGCAGACCTTCCGGGAGTACTTCGGCACGGAGGCCGACGCCGTCGGCGACGACACCCTCGACCAGGAACTCGACCTGATGGCGACGATTCTCGACGCCGCCGAGGGTGGGAGCGGCGAGGGGACGACGGCGACGGACTCCGACGAGACGACCGGCACCGAGCGGTCCGCCGTCGACGTCGTTACGCCGACCGGGTGGCGCTGACGGGGCGACGGACGGTCCCACACCGGAGCCCCCGGGACCGCGTCGGACCGAAGCGCGACGCTTTTCGCCCCGAGGCCCACACGACCGGCCATGGACGTCCACGAGGGCGGGGTCGCGTTCGAGGTGCCCGAACAGGAGAGCGAGGGCGCCGGCGACGCCGTGTTCTTCAACACCGAACAGGAACTCAACCGCGACCTCACCGTCGCGGTCCTGCGCGCGTACCGCGACCGCGAACCTCGCGCCGACACCTACTGCGACGCGATGGCCGCCTCGGGCGCCCGCGGCGTCCGCGCCGCGGCCGAGGGCTGGGACGTGACGCTGTGTGACACCGACCCCGACGCCGTCGCCCTCTGTGAGCGGAACCTGACGCGCAACGACCTCGACGGCGACGTCGTCGAACGCGACGCCAACGCACTCCTCCACGAGTCGTACTTCGACGTCGTCGACGTCGACCCCTTCGGAACGCCGATGCCGTTCGCCGACGCCGCCTTCGCCGCCGGGCGGGACCTGGTCTGTGTCACGGCCACCGACACCGCGCCGCTGTGTGGCGCGCACTTCGACAGTGGCGTCCGGAAGTACTCGGCGGTCCCGCGCAACACCGACTACCACTCGGAGATGGGCCTGCGAATCCTGGTGTCGGCGCTGGTGCGCACCGCCGCCCGGACCGACGTCGCCGCGCGACCGATCTGTAGCCACGCGACCCGCCACTACGCCCGGACGTACCTCGAACTGACCCACCGTGCCAGCGACGCCGACGCCGCAATCGAGTCGCTGGGGTACCTCCACCACTGCGAGGACTGCCTGGCCCGCGAGCCGGAGTACGGCCTCCTCTCGCATCCCCCCGAGGCCTGTACGGCCTGTGGGAGCGACCGCGTCCTCACCGCCGGCCCCGTCTACCTCGACGCCCTGCAGGACCGGGCGTTCGTCCGGTCGGTCCGCGAGGCGGTCACCGACGACATGGGGACGGCCGACCGCGCCCGCGACCTCTGTGCGACGCTCGCGGCGGAACTCGACGAACCCACCCACTACGACCACCACCGCCTCTGCAAGGCGTGGTCCCGGCCAGCCGAGTCGATGGACGAGTTCTTCGAGACGCTCCGGGACGCCGGGTTCCAGGTCTCGGCGACCCACCACGGCGGGACGACGTTCAAGACGGACGCCGACGTCGCGGGGATGCGGGCTGCAGTCGTGGACTGATCGGGCCCGGACGGGACCTGGCGCTCGGGGGCCGCCGCGGGGTGCGGACGCCGACAGGAGGGTTTTGAGTCTCCTGCCCGTACGGTCGAGCGTGGACGACGATAGCGACGACCCGCGGTCCGACGGCGGACACGGAACGAGGACGGACAGCGGTGCCCGACGAGCCGCGAGTTCCTCGTCGGGGGACGGCGAGGCGCCGACCGACGACGAGCCCCGGACCGCCGTGGACGGCGGCAACAGCGCGCGGGCGACCGACGACGGACCGATGGCGACCGTCCGCGAGGAGGTCGACCCCGTCGTCAACGTCGCCCGACGGGTCGTCGAGCGCGGCCGGGACGAACAGGTCGGGTTCCTCGCGGCCGCCATTGCCCACTACGCCTTTGTCTCGCTCGTGCCCCTGTTGCTCGTCGTCCTGGCCGTCGGGACCTGGGCTGGCGGCGAGGAACTCGCCAGGGCGCTCGTCGAACGGGTGGGGACGTTCCTCTCGCCGTCGGGCCAGGACCTGTTCCGGTCGGCACTGACCAGTCCCAGCGGTCGCGGTCCGGCCGGGGTCGTGGGGCTTGTCGGCCTCCTCTGGGCCACGCTGAAGGTGTTTCGCGGCCTCGACATCGCCTTCTCGCGGCTGTACGGGACCGCCGGGGAGAAGGGCCTGCCCGGCCAGCTCTGGAACGGCCTGATCGTCCTCGTCAGCGTGGGCTTCGGGGTGGTCGCCGTCTCCGTCGCGAGCGCGACCGTCGCCCTCGTTGGGACCGGGCTCCTGCAGGCCCTCCCGCCGCTGACGCTGGCGGCGACGCTGGTCGTGGTGCTGTTCCCGCTGTACTACGTGTTCCCCGACACCTCGATGTCGGCCCGCGACGCCCTCCCGGGGGCGGTGCTGGCGGCGGGCGGCTGGACGGTGCTCGCGACGGCGTTCGGCGTGTACACGAGCGTCGCGGGCTCGTTCGCGCTGTACGGCGTCCTCGGCGCGGTCCTGTTGCTGGTCACCTGGCTGTACCTCGGGGCGCTCGTCGTCCTGCTCGGTGCGCTGTTGAACATCGCGCTGGACGAGACGGCACCGGTCCGGACCGGCAGTTACAAATCGCAGGGAGCCGACGGGTCGAGCGAATGACCGACGAGGGTGGTCCGAGCGGTGGTTCCGGCGACGACGCGGCCGACGCCGACGCCGGCACCGAACCTGCGGCCGACGATGCCCCCGACGCGGAGGGGGCGAACGCCGACCCGTCCGGAAACGAGACGGCTCCCGATCCCGAGACGCTCGCGACGGAACTCGACCGACTCCGTGACCGCGTCGACGACCTGGCGGCCGACCGCGCGGCGGACGCGGACCTGGCCGACGTTCGCGAAGCCATCGCGGACCTGGAAGACGACGTCGAAGACCGGACGGTCCACCGGGACGAGATCGAACGCGACCTCGAACGGTACGTCCGCAAGCGGGTCAGACGCGGCCACGCCCGTGGCTGGGGGCCGTACCTGGTCTTGCTGTACGGCACCGCGATGACACTGGGCGTGTTCTACTTCTTCCAGAACAGCGCCGGCTACGCGATTCTGGCGATGATCATCATCTGGCTGTCGACGCTCGGTCTGTACAGCCTGATGCTCGTGGTCAACGGCGCGCTGTCCCTGCTCGCGGTTCCGGGGCGGGCCCGGGACCTGCTGGGGACACTCCGCTCGCTGAAACCGTAGATCGACCGCACGGTACTCCGCAGGTCGACCGCACGGTACCTCGTAAGCCGACCGCGCGTTTATACCGGAGTGGCCGACCGGCCGCGGCGGGGGCGGCGGTCGTGCGAGAGGTCCCACCGTGCCGCCGACGGCGTGGGGTGCGCGTGTCGCGCGTTCGTCAAAAAACCGCTGCGAACCGCGAGGGCCGGAGGCCCGTCTCATACGGGTTCGTTTCATCTATTACCGGTGATCGCC
>CAZIVN010000031.1:0-15361 GCA_964542685.1 uncultured Halobacteriales archaeon | reverse complement strand
CCGGCCGCAGTCGCACTCCTCGTAGGTCAGCGAGGTGATGTCGCCGGTCCGGTAGCGAATCGCCGGCAGTGCCTCGGTCGTGAGGTTCGTCAACACGAGTTCGCCCTCCTCGCCCTCGGGCAGGACCTCGCCGGTGTCGGGGTCGATCACCTCGGGGTAGAAGTGGTCCTCCCAGACGTGCAGGCCGTCCTGGACCTCGTCGCACTCGACGGAGACGCCCGGGCCGATCAGTTCCGACAGGCCGTAGATGTCGATGGCCTTCACGCCGAGTTCGGACTCGATCTCGTCCCGCATCGGGTCGGTGAACGGTTCGGCGCCGATCACGGCCCGCGACACCGGGAGATCCCGGACGTCGATCGCACGGTCCTCGGCGGCCTCCGCGAGGTACAGGCAGTACGAGGGGGTACAGCAGATCGCGTCGCTGTCCAGGTCCCTGAGCATGTCCAGCTGGCGCTGGGTGTTGCCGCCGCCGGTCGGGATCACGCCGGCGCCCAGTCGCTCGATGCCGTCGTGAAAGCCCAGGCCGCCGGTAAAGAGGCCGTAGCCGTAGGCGTTCTGGACGGTGTCGCCGGGGCGGACGCCCGCGGCGTACAGCGTCCGGGCCATACACTCCCGCCAGACGTCCAGGTCGTCGTCGGTGTACGCGACGATCTTCGGCTTTCCCGTCGTCCCCGACGAGGCGTGGATCCGGCGAACCGCCTCGTGGGGAACGCCGAACAGGCCGTCCGGGTACTGGTCGCGAAAGTCCTCCTTGGTCACCGTCGGTAGCCGGTCGATCTCGTCGATGCCGTCGACCTCGTCGGGCTCGACGCCGGCCTCGTCGAACGCCTCGCGGTAGAACGGGATGTTCTCGTAGGCGTGGCGGACGACCTCCTGGAGGCGTTCGCTCTGGAGCGACTCGATCTCCTCCCTGGGTGCGGTCTCGACCTCGTCGTAGACCATGTGTGGTCTGTCACCGCCTCACACCAAATAGGTTCAGGGGAGAATCGCGCTCGCCGGGGGTCGCGACGACGGGCGACGGCCCCCGGAGGGCCGTCGGAGCCTCATACTGTCGGACACAACTTCGTGAAGAAATTCGACGGAACGGGCCGTCGGATTCCTTCAGGTGAGTATGTCCGACAGTATCACGTGCTGACGCCCAGGTGGCGGTCCCTGACCTCGGGATTGTCGGCCAGTTCCTCGGGCGTGCCCTCGAACACGATGCGACCCTGGTCCAGGACCGACACGCGGTCGGCGAGTTCCGTCGCGACGGCGACGTTTTGCTCGACCAGCAGCACGGTGATGCCGTCCTCGTCGTTCAGTTCCGTGACCAGGTCCGCGACGCGTTCGACGATGAGCGGCGCCAGGCCCTCCGTCGGTTCGTCGAGCAACAGGAGGTCCGCGCCCGCCACGAGGGCCCGCGCGATGGCGAGCATCTGCTGTTCACCCCCCGAGAGGTCCGCGCCGCGGGAGTCCCGGCGCTCGCCGAGGTTCTCGAAGGTGTCGAGTACCTCCGCGACGCTCCGCCGTCTCGCGTCCGGGCTCCCGCCGTACTCCCCCATCTTCAGGTTCTCGCGGACGGTCAGCCCGGGGAACACGCGGCGCTCCTCCGGGACCAGTCCGATTCCGCGGTTCGCAACCGCCGTCGGCGACAGGCCGGTGACGTCCTCGCCGTCGTAGGTGATCGTCCCGCCCCACGGCGACAGCGATCCGACGATGCTCCGCAGCGTCGTCGTCTTGCCGGCGCCGTTGCGACCGACCAGCGCGACCACCTCGCCCGCCGCGACGTCCAGCGAGACGTCCGACAGCACCTGCGTCTCGCCGTACCCGGTGCGCAGGCCCTCGACGGACAGGAGGGGGTCGGCGCTCACAGGAACTCACCCCCGAGGTAGGCCGTCTGGACCTCATCGTCGCTGGCGACGGCCTCCGGCGTTCCCGTCGTCAGGACGGCCCCCCGCTGGAGGACGGTGATCCGGTCGGAGACGTCCATCACGAGTTCGATGTCGTGTTCGATCAGGAGCAGCGACCGGTCCGCGAGCACCTCGTCGATGAGGTCCATCGTCGCCGCCGTCTCCTCGGCGCTCATGCCCGCGGTCGGTTCGTCCAGCAACACGATCTTCGGGTCGGTCGCCAGGACGAGCCCGATCTCCAGACGGCGGCGAGCGCCGTACGCGAGCGTGTTCGCGCGTTCGTCCGCGCGGTCGGCCAGTCCGATCCGGTCAAGGACGTCCGCGGTGCGGTCGTTGATGTCGGGGAACGACCCGCTGTCGCGATACAGGCGGTCGACGGGCGAAAAGTCCCGTTCGACGACCGCCTGGGCGGCGAGACGGACGTTCTCGCGGACGGTCAGCCCGCCGAACACGTTCGTGATCTGGAACGAGCGGCCCATCCCCCGGTGGACCCGGCGGTGCGGTGGCAGGTCGGTGACGTCCCGGCCGTCGAACGTGACCGTGCCCTCGGAGGGTGAGAGCGCGCCGGTGATGCAGTTGAACAGCGTCGTCTTCCCGGCGCCGTTGGGCCCGATGACGCTGCGGAACTCCCCCCGCTCGACGGTGAGGTCGACGCCGTCGACGGCGACGAGTTCGCCGAACCGCTTCGTCAGGCCCCGGGTCACGAGCAGGCCGTCGTCGGAGGCCGCGTCGCCGGTGTCGGCCGACGCCTCGTCCCGACTCGCGTCCGCCGCGTCGTCGGCGCTCGCCATCAGTCGTTCACCTCCCCCTCGGCCTCGGCCGTGGGGTCGACGACGGGTTCCTGACCGCCGCCCCCGACGTCGTACCGGTCGGCCAGTTGCGAGGGCAGCGAGACGATACCCTCCGGGACGTAGATGACGAACAGGACGAACACGAGTCCGAGGACGCCGCGCCACTGCTCTACGTTCAGTTCGAGCAGGATCTCCTTCAGCCCGAAGAACACGCCGGCACCGATCATCGGGCCGTACAGCGTCCCCATGCCGCCGAGCAGGGTGATGACGATCACCTCGCCGGACTTGATCCAGGCCAGCGACCCGGGGCTGACCGCGCCGTTGTGCAGGGCCGCGAGGCTCCCGGCGACGGAGGCCAGCGTCCCGCTAATGACGAACGCCCGGCGCTTGTACGTCGTGACGTCGTACCCGAGGAACTGTGAGCGGTCCTCCGCCTCGCGGATGGACTTCAGCACCGACCCGAACGGCGCTCGCATCAGGCGCCGCGCGACGAGGTAGCCGCCGATCGTACACGCGAGGACGAGGTAGTAGAACACGTGGACCTCGCCGATGATCGCCACGTCGTTGACCGCGGGCCCGCTCCCGAACCCGTACACCATCTCGAACCCGCTGATGCCGTTCTCACCGCCCAGGACGTCGGGATACTTGAACAACAGCTGGTAGCCCAGTTCCGCGAACGCGAGCGTGATCATCGCGAAGTAGACGCCGGACACCCTGATCGATAGGTAGCCGACGACCCACGCCAGGGCCGCGCTGACGACCGCGCCGGCGGCAAGCGCCAGGAACACCGACGGCACGACGTGCTGGGCGAACAGGACACTCGTGTACGCGCCGGCACCGAAAAACAGCACGTGGCCCAGCGGGACCAGTCCGGTGTACCCCATCAGGAAGTCCAGGCTCAGGGCGAACAGCGCCCAGATCATGACCAGGACGAGCACGCTGTTGACGAGGTAGATCGGGTAGAACGCTCCCATCCCGATGGGGGCCAGGGCGAGGAGAACCACGACGCCGACGGCGGCACGACGGCGCGTCCGGTCGTCCAGGACGCCGTCGCCGGCGCCGGTTAGCAGGTCCGCGTCGCTGCTCGGGTCGTGGAACTCGGGACTCCCGAACAGTCCCTGAGGCCGGACGAGCAACACGCCGATCATCAGGAGGAACACGACCAGTCCCTCGAGGTTCGGGATCGGCAGCGCCTCGATGACGTCCCCGACGACCGGGAGTCCGATCACGATGTCGAACAGCGCGTCGCTGCGCAGGAGCGTCTGGATCACGCCGACGCCGAGGCCGCCGACGACGGCACCCCGGAAGCTCCCGAGGCCACCGAGGACGACGATGACGAACGCCGGGATGATCACAGAGTCGCCCATGCCGGGGTCGATGGGCTGGCGGCCGGCCAGGATGACGCCCGCGACGGCCGCGAGCAGGGCGCCAAAGGCGAACACCAGGGTGTAGTAGCGGTCGATGTCGATGCCGAGGTGACGGACCATCTCCCGGTCCATCGACCCGGCGCGGACGATCAGCCCGAACTTGGTCCGTTCGAGCAGGAGGTACGCCCCCAGCGCGATCAGCGCGCCACACCCGAGGACGAACACGCTGTACCGCGAGACGAACACGCCGCCGACCTGGAACGGCTGGCCGGACAGCAACTCCGGCGTGGCGTAGAACTTCCGGTCCGTGTCCCAGACGAACTCGATGACGTCTTTCAGGATGAGCACCAGTCCGAACGTCAGCAGGATGTGGTACAGCGGGTTACGCCCGTACAGCGGTCTGATCGTGAACCGTTCGATGAGCCCGCCGACCAGGGCCACGCCAAGCGGTGCGAGTACGAGCGCGACCCAGAACCCACCCCAGCCGGTGCTGGCGACGGCGAACGCGAAGTACGCACCCAGCGCGAACAGTTCGCCGTGGGTGAAGTTGATGACGTCCATCACGCCGAAGATGATCGACAGCCCCGACGCGAGCAGGACGAACACCATCCCGATGACCAGCCCGTTGACGACCTGTTCGAGCAGGCTCGAGACGACCATCGCTCAGAGTTCGCACCCGGTCTCCTCGCAGGGGAGGATGGCGTCTGGTCCCTCGACCTTGCTGATCAGGTTCACGTCGGCCGGACCGCTCCCGCCGGACGGTTCGGTCAGTTCGCCCATCCAGGTCGGGTTCGTCGCCTGGTGGTCGCACTCCCGGAACTGGTTCGAGCCGAGGATGGTGTCCATCTCCAGGCCAGCCAGGGCGTCGATGACGTCGTTCGGGTTCGCGCTGCCGGCCTCGTGGACCCCGCGTGCGGTCATCAGGACCGACTGGTAGCCGACCCGCGCGAAGTTGTCCGGCGGGGAGTCGTGTTCGCTCTGGTACGCATCGACGAAGTCGGCGTTCCGCTGGTTGTCCAGTTCGTCCGTGTCGGCCGTGTAGCGGACGCCGCCGTAGGTACCATACGCCGCCGGACCGAGCGCTCCCCGCACCACCTGGAACGACATCGTCGGGCTCATCAGGTCGACGGAACTCTTCAGCCCCGCCGAGTTGGCCTGGTTGACGAACGTGATGAGGTCGCCGCCGGTCATCCCGAGGACGGCCACGTCGGCGTCCGAACTCCTGATGTCGCTGATGAACGAGTCGTAGTTGTCGGCACCGAGTGTCGACCGGGAGACGCCCACGACGTTCGTGTCGGAGTTGGCCTCCTCCATGCGCGACCGGACGCGGTTCAGCACCGACTCGCCGTAGGCGTAGTCGGCGATGTGGAACCAGACGTTCGTCCCGAGGTTGTTGACGGTGTAGGCCGAGACGGCCTCCGCGATCTGTGCGGTGTTGGTCTCGGCGCGGAAGACGTACTCGTTGCACTCGCTGCCGGTGACCGGCACCGCCGCCCCGCCCGGGTTGTAGAGCACCTCGTTCTCCTGGGCGAAGTTGTTCAGGCCGATGGCGACCGAACTCGAGATGGCACCCATCAGGAAGTCCGCACCCTCGTTCTCGACGACTCTGTTCGCCGCCTGGAGCGCCGGTTCCTGGGCAGTCTCCGTGTCCTCGTACGCGGCCTCTATCTGCACGTTCAGGTCGTCGCTCTCGTTGACGGTCTGGATGCCGAGACGGGCCCCCTGACGCTGGCCCGGCCCCAGCGAACTGAACGCCCCCGACATCGGACTGAGGACGCCGTACGTTATCTCGATGGTCTCGCCGTCGTCCCCGTCATCACCGTCGCTCCCGTCGCTCCCGTCACTCTGGTTACCGTCGCCGTCGCCGTCGCCGTCGCCGTCCTCAGAGTCCTGTCCGCCGAGTTCGCCGAGACATCCCGCTCCGCCGGTGGCGAGCCCCGCGACGCCGGCACCGCCGAGCGTTCGCAGGAGGCGTCGTCGTGCGACGGCGTCACTCCCACCCGTTCCACTGCCCCGATTGTTGTCACCGTGTGGCATAGTAACAGGAACCGGGGCCCAGTATTATAAATATTAGTTAAATTTCATACAACGAATGTCCAAAAACAATCAGCCGTCTCGCCTCCCGGACCTCGACGCACGGGTGTCCCCGAGTCGCGGCCGGCAGACAGAGTTTTGGCCGCGGCCCGCCCACTGTCGAGTATGCCCGTCGACAGCGACGCGGAACTCCGAGAGGTACTGGGGCTGGACCCGATAGCGGTCGTCGGTTGTTCGACGACTCCGGGCAAGGCCGCCCACGACGTCCCGGCGTACCTCGACGAACAGGGCTACGAGATCCTGCCCGTCAACCCCTACGCCGACGAGGTCCTGGGCCGGCCGGCCGCGGACGCGCTCTCCGAACTGGACGGTCCGATCGGCGTCGTGGACGTGTTCCGGCCGAGCGACGAACTGCCAGGCATCGTCGACGAGACGCTCGATCGCGGCGACGTGAGCGCCCTCTGGACCCAACTCGGCATCCGGGACCGCGAAGCGACCGACCGCGCGGAGGAAGCCGGCGTCGTCGTCGTCGAGGATCGCTGTATGAAAGTCGAACACGGCCGACTGCGTGGGTAGGACCGCCGGACGGACCGCCGAGCAGTCCGGGACTCGCGTGCCGGGACTACCGCAACACTGCGTCGACGACCCGTGCCTCGGCGCGGCGCAACAGTTCGTTCGCCGTCGTCGGCGCGATGTCGAGTTCGGCCGCGATGTCCTCGTAGGACACCTCCCGGGGCGTCTCGTAGAACCCCATCTCGTGGGCCGCTTCCAGGGCAGTTCGCTGGCGCTCGGTCAGTCGCGCGAGCGGACCGCTCCTGGGCGCCTCGTACTCGCCGACCCACTCGACGGTGACCGGCACCGCCTCGGAGACGTCGGCGTAGGCCGCCTGGAGCGCCGCCTCCTCGCCGACGACGGTGACGCTGACGCCGTCCTCGGTAAAGGGGAACGGCGGGTCGAGCACCAGCGCGTGGGCCTCGGCGATGGCCAGCAGTTCCGCCAGCGCCCGGCGTTCGCTGACGTGGACGAACGCGACGTGTTCGTCGTCGGCCGCAACGACGTCGGCCGAGCGAACCTCCTCGTGGTCGGCCAGGAGCGCCCGCAACTCCTCCGTCGACCCGCCGGTGACCCGGTACAACAGTGCGTGCGATCCGTCGGCCAGCCACTCCATGTTGATCAGCGCCTCGCGACGGACGCCGGGCGCGCTCGCGAGCGCCCGGTCGACCCCCGGGAACGCACCGTCCTCCGGCGAGAGGTGCAACTGTGCCACGCGCATGACCCATCCCTCGCGGCCCCGGCTCAAAGGTCTGCCGTCCGTCGCGGCGCCGGCGGACGCCGGGCAGGAGCGCGCGGTCAGTACGCGAACTCGGTGTCGACGCGACCGGCGTTCTCCGTCATCACCACGGCGGCGTCGCTGTACTGCAACACCTTCTGCATGTCCCCGTCCAGGTCGAACGTGCCGTCCATCATCCCCTCGACGGCACCCACCTCGCCGTGGACAAGTCGCTTCCAGTCGCCGTAGTCCCCGCGGTAGGCGAAGCCGAACTCCACCGCGTCCTCGCTCTCTACCGCGCGGGCCGCCGTACACTCGCCGTCGACCAGGTCGACGTACAGGTACACCGGGTCGCCGTCGTACTGGTCGTCGGGCCGCATCACGAACAGGAACGACCCGTCGAAGTCGGTGCCCCACCCGCTGCCGGCCTCGGCGTACTCCGCGGAGTCGTTGAGTTCGTCCTGCCAGGCGCGGATCCACTCGTCGGCCTCGTCTGGAAGCGTGATTGCCATGGCGTCGGGTTCGACCGCCCCCGCCGTATGGGTTCCGCCGGATGGAGTCGTCCGTTTAAGTACGGACGCGGTGGGCGACGGTGGCCCTGGCTGGCGCTTCGCACGCAGTGGGTCGCACACGGCCGGCGTCGACTGCGGAACCGACGAGCCGTTCAGGCCGTGACCGCGAAGAACAGCGACCAGCGGTGCGTCGAGTCCGCGTCCCCGCCGGCGGCCACGCGGAAGTCGACGCGGTACCGGCCCGGCGGGTAACACGTCGTGGTCTCCCGGACGTCCCAGACGGTAAAGGAGCGGGCGAAGGGCTCCCCTGCTGTCACCGTGACGGTCTCCTCGTAACACGGGCGCCCCATGTTGAGTGTCTCGTGGGGGACGTGCCAGCAGTCCCCGGACTCACTGGCGCCGTCGTACCCGGTGAGCAACAGTCGGTGCTCGCTCGTCGTACTCACTGCCGCCACGAGGTTCTGCGGCGGGCAATCCCAGTAGGTGACCCTCGTCTCCGCGTCCGCGGTGAGCGTGAACCGCAGCCTCGGTGGGTGGTCCCTCGTGACGGTCGGTCGGAGAACGGTCGCCTCGGCGGACAGTGAGTCGTCGCCCTCACGCCGGCGCACCGCGGAGATCGCGAGGGACCGGGACCCGTCGAGAGGCTGGCTTCGGGCCGTCGTCGCCGCTCCCGAGGCGTCGGTTCGGTCGGGTCGGTCGGTGGCAGGCGCGGGCGACCGCGTGCGCGTCTCCGTCCCCACCGGCGTCGCCGACCCCGACGAGTCGGCGTCCGCGCCACCGGGTGACGGTGACGACTCCGTCCCCGTGCCGGGCACCGGTGTGGCACGCTCGACGCACCCGGCCGCTCCGAAGACGCTTGCCGCGAGTATCTGTCGCCGGGACAGTCGCATACGGGGTCGTGCGGCAGCCACGGGGGTAACCGTTCCGCACGTTGAAACACGCGTTTCAGTGGAGAAGCGACAGGGCCGGGGTCGACCGCCCCCGTGGTATGGGTTCCGCCGGACGGAGTCGCGTCTTCGAGTTCGTTCGTCGGCGGGTCGTCGCCGACGCCCTTCGACGTTCGGACGACGCCGATCGCTCCGTGACTCGACGGATTCCGGCGGGCCGGACTGGCGTCAGGACTGGTGATCGCTCTGGGGGGACCAGTCGTAGTAGTCCACCAGGGCGTCGGCGAAGCGGGCCGGCGCTCCCTCGCCGCGGGTCAGGCCGAGGTACGGCTCGATCAGTTCGAGTTCCATCAGCAGGAGGCGCCCGTCGCGGTGGACGTAGTCGACCCGCGCGTAGGGGATGGATTCGGGACGGCCCGCGATGCACCCTCGGGCCGCCCGGAGCACGTCCGGGGCCGCCTCGCGGATGGCCGCCGGCGGGTCGTAGTCCGCGTCGATCCCGTCGAACTCCGTGACGTCGTCGTCGGTCGGCAGGCTGTTCCACGCGTGGCTGACCGCCCCGTCGAAGAGGACGATCGAGCGTTCGCCCGCCGTAATCTCGGGGACGAACCGCTGGACGACGACGTCCCCCGAGGCCAGCAGGTCCCGGAAGTGGTCCGCCGCGGCGTCTACGTCGTCCCGGGAGACGCGCCGCACGTCCCGCGAGAAACTCCCGACGCCGGGTTTCACGACCGCCTCGTCCCAGCCGTGTCGGTCCAGCACCGCCGCGAGCGAGTCGTCGGCGCCGCCCGCGACGACGGTCGTGGGGGGCAGGCGGACGCCAGCCGCCGCGAGGTCCACGAGGTACGACTTGTGGGCGTTCCACCGGATCGCGGGCAGGGGATTGCACACCCGACAGCCCGCGCGGTCCAACTCATCGAGGAGGCGCTCGAACCGCTCCCCGTCTGTCGGATACTCCCAGCAGGACCGGAACAGCGCGCCGTCGTAGGCGTCCCAGGCCACCGTCGGGTCGTCCCACCGGACGGGTTCGGCCGCGACGCCGCGGGCCCGCAGTTCCGCGACCAGGTGCTGGGCGTCGTCGCTGAGGTCCGGTGCGTGCTCGCCGGTGACGATTCCGAGTCGCGGGCCGTCGTCTGTCATCGGACGGTCATCGGCCGCCGCCGCGGTATAGCTACCGGCACGACTGGAGATTCCGGGCCGGGGGCGGACGGCGGGAGCCTAGAACTCCGTACAGACCGGAATCCCGACGGTGTCGTAGTCGCCCAGCGACTCGACGACGTCCGGGACGTCCGCCAGCGACACCGTCTCGCCGACCACGCGGCCGGGGTCGAGTTTGCCCGTCTCCATCATCGAGAAGATCTCGTCGTACTCCACCGGCGGCATGCCGTAGGAGCCGTAGAACTCCCGCTCGTCGGTGACCATCGTGTCGATCGGCAGGGCGACCTCGCCGCCCTCCTCGCTGGTCGTCATCCCGATCTGGAGGTGCCGCCCGGCCTTGCCAAGCGAGTCGACGGCGTTGCGGCAGGTCTCGGCGATCCCGAGGGCGTCGACGGAGACGTCCGCACCCCGCGAGCCCTCGGTGTGTTTCTTCACCGCCTGGGGGACGTCCTCGACCGCGGTGACGTCGACGGTCCGGTCGGCGCCGAGGTCGCGGGCGCGGTCGAGTTTCTCCTCGCTGAGGTCGACGGCGATGACGTTCGCGCCGACGGCGTCGGCGACGTGGACCGCCGAGAGGCCGACGCCGCCACAGCCGTGAATCGCGACCCACTCGCCGGCCTCGACCTCGACGCGGTGGAGGAGGCCGTGGAAGGCAGTCGCGAACCGACAGCCCAGGCCCGCGACGTCGACCGGGTCGACGCCGTCCGGGAGGGGCACGGCGTTGTGGTCGGCCTCGCGCACGCTGTAGTACTCCGCGAACGCCCCCTTCTGGAACGGGACGAACCCCATCGGCACGGAGCGCTCACAGAGGTTCGTCCGGCCGGTCCGGCAGTGGTGGCAGGTGCCGTCGCCGAGGTTGAACGGCGTGGTGACGCGGTCGCCCACGGAGAAGCGCTCGACGTCGTCGCCGACCTCGACGACACGGCCGGCGGGTTCGTGGCCGAAGATCAGGCCCGGCGTCGGCATCACGCCGATCCACTCCCAGTCGCCCTGCCAGGCGTGCCAGTCCGAGCGACAGACGCCGCAGGCCTCCGTCTCGACGACGACCTCGTCGTCGCCGGCGGTGGGTCGGTCGACGGTCTCGACTGCCATCGGTTCTGCCGCGCCCTGGAAGACCACGGCGCGCATCGTGTCGTCGGTCGGTGTGTCGGTGGACATGGTTCGTGTGTCGGGTTCGGGTTCGTCGGTTCGGTTGCGATTCGGTCGCGGTTCGCGTCGGTGGCTCCGTCCGTGTCGGCGTCTTCGTCGCGGCCCCGTGTCAGTGTAGGGGTCGGCGTGGCACGCCGCCGCTCACAGCGTGGGGCTCTCGCCCAGGCTCACCGTGACCGTCTTGGTCTCGCGGTAGTCGTCGAGTGCTTCCTCGGAGAGTTCGCGGCCGACCCCGCTGGCCTTGACGCCGCCGTGTGGCGCGGGTTCGAACAGGTCGTTGTACGTGTTCACCCAGACCGTCCCGGCCTCGATTGCGGCCGCCGTCTCGTGGGCCGTCTCGAGGTCCTCGGTGAACACCCCCGCGGCCAGTCCGTACTCGGTGTCGTTGGCCCGGCGGACGACCGTCTCGCGGTCGGACCACTCCATGACCGACAGGACGGGCCCGAACACCTCCTCGCAGGCGACGGTGTCCGAATCGTCGACGTCCGTGAGGACCGTCGGGGGGACGTACGGCGCGTCCGCGAGGGCGTCGGGAATCTCGCCGCGGTAGCGGGCCGTCGCACCCTCCGACAGCGCCGTCTCCACGTACTCCTCGACGGAGCGGGCGTGGTCGGCGTCGACCATCGGGCCGATGTCCGTCGTCGGGCCGAGCGGGTCGCCGACGGTCAACTCGGCGGTCCGTTCGACGAGACGGTCGAGGAAGGCGTCGGCGACCGACTCGTGGAGGTAGAGTCGGGAGCCGGCGGTACACTGCTGGCCCTGGTTGAAGAAGACGCCGACCAGCACGCTCTCGACGGCCGCCTCGACGTCGGCGTCCGGGAACACGATGACGGGGCTCTTCCCGCCCAGTTCCAGCGACACCGGCGCCGCCCGTGCGGCGGCGTTCTCCATCGCGCGCCGCCCGGCGGTCTGCCCGCCGGTCAGGCTCACCTTCCGGACCTCGGGGTGGCCGGTGATGGCGTCGCCCACGACGCTCCCCGGCCCGGTGACGACGTTGACCGCGCCGGGGGGCAACACCGCGTCGAAGGTCCGGGCGACTTCCAGCGTGGACAGACTCGCCCGCGAGGAGGGTTTGTAGACGACGGCGTTGCCGGCCGCGAGCGCGGGGCCCAGTTTCCAGGCGACGAACATCGCGGGGAAGTTCCAGGCCCCGATACAGCCGACGATGCCGTACGGTTCCCGGCGCGTGTACACGTGTTTGTCCGAGTCCGTCGGGGGCCGGCGGCCCGCGTCGGCCGTGCGGGCGAGTGCGGCGAAGTACCGCAGGTTCTCGACGAGGACGGTCGTGTCGACGAACAGCGAGTGCATGTTCGGCTTGCCGACCTCCAGGCTGTCCAGGCGGGCGATGTCGGTGCTGCGGTCGTCGAGGCGGTCGGCGACCTCGGCGAGCAGTTCTGATCGCTGGCGCGGGGACTTGCTTCCCCAGGCACCGTCCATCGCCTCGCCGGCGGCCGCGACCGCACGGTCGACGGCCGCGGCGGTCCCGCGCTGGACGGTCGCCAGCGTCTCGCCAGTCGTCGCGTCGCGGGCCGGCGCCGTCTCGCCGCCGGTCACCCACTCGCCGCCGATCAGGTGGCCGTAGGTCGCTTCGCGGACGACGTCGCTCGCGATCGTCCGGTGGCGCTCCAGCAGGTCGTCGGGAAGGTCGCGGTCCGTGTGCTGGTCTGTGGTCGTCATGAGTGTGCGTGGTCAGTCGTCGATCGCACTCCGGTCGAGGTCGACGCCGAGGCCGGGACCGTCCGGCGGCGTCACCCAGCCGTCGTCGTGGTCGATCGGGTCGGTCAGGAGGAAGTCCCGCGCGGCGGGCGTCCAGGGGGGTTCGATCGGGTACTCGCACCAGGGAGCGTCGACGGCGGCCATCACGTGGAGGTTCGCCGCGAGGCCGATCCCGTTCGTCCAGGTGTGCGGGACGAACTCGACGCCGGCGTCGGCGGCCCGTTCGGCCACCGACACCGCCTTGCGGATGCCCGTCGTCATCGCGGCGTCGGGCTGGAGGACGTCGACGGCGTCGTGGTCAAGCAGGTGCCCCGGCGTCTCCGGGCCACCCGTCAGTTCGCCGCCGGCGATGGGCACGTCCGTCTCGGCGCGGAGCCTGGCGTACCCATCGTAGTCGTGGCGGGGCAGTGGCTCCTCGAACCACTCGATCCCGCCGATGGCCTCCAGTTCGCGGGCGACGCGTAACGCCTCGCCGTACGTCCACTCGCGCTCGCGCTCCATCACGCGGACCGCCCAGCCGCGGTTGGCGTCGACCATCAGCGTCAGATCGGGGAACGCCTCGCGGACCGCGCGGACGATCTCGACGTCCTCGGGCGCCGCGATCCGGAGTTTTACCGCCTCGAACCCCTCCGCGACGCGGTCCTTTACGTACGCGAGGCGGTCCTCGACGTCCCCGACCGCGCCGGCGCTGGCGTAGGCCCGGATCGGATCGCCGGTCCCGCCGAGCAGTTCGTAGGCCGGTTTGCCGGCGTCTTTCCCGATCAGGTCCCAGCAGGCCAGTTCGAGGTGCCACGGCCGTGGCCCGACCAGCGAGACGCTGTCGAGGCGCCGGCGGATCCCCCGCACGTCGTGGGGGTCCTGGCCGACGAGGAACACCGACAGCGGCTCCGCGTAGTCGACGCCGCCGGCGAAACTCGGACTCGCACAGATCCCGGTCAGGCCGGCGTCGGTGGCCAGTTCGAACAGTTCGGCCTCGTGGCTCCCCTGGGGGTAGCCGGGGATCCAGTTCGGCTCGAACGTGTCGCCGAGCGGGTACGAGCAGTGCCGTTGGGTGACCCCTGTGATCTGCATCCCGGTCGTACGGGCGCCGGCCAGGGCGGTAAGCGTTCGTCCGGATCCGACCGTGCGTTTAAATCGGGGTCCTGCACGGCCAGGTTCGCCTCCCCCGGCCGTCTCACTCCTCGGGTCGCAACGTCGCAGCGACCGCCCGGTGGTCGGAGGCCGCAGGTCCCCCCGAGACGCTCGCTCCGGTGACGCGCCACGCCTCACCGACGAAGACGTGGTCGATGCGCTCGGTCGGATCGGCCGCACTGAACGTCGCGCCCGCGGACGACGCCGCGTCGGGGGTCGCCGCCGCCCAGGCGTCGGTCAGCGATGCAGCCAGGCGCTCGTAGGCGTCGTCGCCCGGGCGAGCGTTGAAATCGCCGAGGACGACCGCCCGCGGGGCGTCGTCGACGAGTTCCAGCACTCGGTCGGCCTGGTCCACCTGCGCGGCGACGGCCCGGCGGTTCCGTTCGGACCCGAGATACTCCTGCTGGGTCTGGACGTGGGTCACGACGACGGGGACGGCGCCGTCGGGCGCCTCGACGGTCGCCGCGAGCGCGGGCCTGGTCGGCGAGCGGTGGGTCGGGAGCGCGACGGTCCGGGCGTCGGTGATCGGGAACCGCGACAGCAGGGCGACGCCGTAGCCGCCCTCGCGCGTCGGGAAGCCGCGTCCGACGCGGTAGCCGAGGTGGTTTGCGAGCCAGCGGACGCCGTCGACGCCGCCGGCAGTGATCCGTTCTCCCGTCGTCTCCTGGAGTCCGATCACGTCGGCGTCCGTCTCGGCGAGGACCGACCGGACGGCCCCGAGGTTCCAGTCCGCGCCGTCGCCGTCCAGGAACTGGTGGACGTTGTACGTGACGACGGTGAGGGGGTCGCCCGTCGCGTCTGCCGGGTCGTCCGGCGACGCGCCCGGCCGGAGCAGGCCGGCCGCGGCGAGGACGCCCGTCCCCACCGTCGCGAGGGCGTCCCGGCGGCCACTGGCGACCGGCGCGGTTCCGGCGGAACCGTCGCGGACGCCGGCGGCGACGACCAGGGGGTAGACGAGCAGCGTCGCGAACAGGAAGGCCCCGTCCAGGCCCCGGACCGCACCGCCCAGCGCCGTCGGGAAGAACGCCCAGCTGACAGCGACGACGGAGAGGAACGTCGTCGCGAGCGCCGCCGCCTGCGCGAGTCCGAGGCCGAGTGCCGCCCGGCGGGGCGACCGCGGCGCCCGCTCCCGACAGCCGACGGCGAGGAGTCCGACGGCACCGAACGACGCGAGCGCAGCGCCGACGGCCGAGAGCGGGCCGCCCAGCCACACCAGCGCGCTCGCCCCGAGGAGGTACGCCGCGGCGACGCCGGCGGTGTCACGGCGCGACGGAACTCCACGGAGCGCCACGAGAGACCCCCCCGCGACCAGGCCCGCGACGGACAGCAGTACGGTCGGTGCGTACGGCCGAGCGCTCCAGCGGGCCAGGACCGCCGGCGCGGCGAGCGCGACGGCCGCGGCCACCGCGAGGACACCCAGCGGTGCGAGCGAGACGGCAGCCGGGGGCGACGGCGCC